>JBEKXG010000089.1:0-11146 GCA_049512295.1 Syntrophobacteraceae bacterium | reverse complement strand
AGATTCGAGAAAGCCTCAGGCAGGGCTGGCAAATCAATTACATTCGGGAGGCAAAATTTGACACAAACCTTGGTTCCCGTAAATGCAATGCGTGGCTTTCTTCGATCACGTTGAATCAGCATATCGTATGATTTTCAATTGGAAATCTCAAAGATTAAGATTATTTCTTAGCCGAGATGGATTCGCCAAAAGGGTATAGTCAAAGATAGCTCCGCCGCCCGGGAGATCGGGGACGTGCTAACGGACTTTCCATAACACTTACTCGTGAGTCCTGAAGGAACACCATGCGCAATGATGACGCCGATGAGGCCTATTTGGTTGATGGAAAATACGCCATTGGCGACTTGGTCGCTATGGACGAGCTTCATACCATCTTTGAGAGATTCACTGAAGCCACCGGGTATACCATAGGTTTCCTGGATCATCCTGGTCTTAATGTCCTTGTTGCCACCGGGTGGAGGGATATCTGCACAAAGTTCCACAGAGTTTGTCCGGCTTCGGCAGCTAACTGCACAAAGGCCAACCGGCGTCTCTTGGATCAGTTGAAAGAACCGGGTCAAATGGTTATCGAACGCTGCGATAACGGACTGGTGGACTGCGCGGCCCCGATCATCGTCAAGGGAAAACACATCGCCAGTCTTGCCACCGGGCAGTTTTTGCTTGAAGAAGCCGATACCGATCGTTTCAGACGGCAGGCCGAGCTTTTTGGTTTCGATGTGCATGAATATCTCGAGGCGCTCAAAGACATCCCTGTGGTTTCGGAGGGAAAGATCAGGAGCGTGACTGCTTTTTTGGGAGAGATGGCCCATCTGATCTCAAGACTTGGATACTCAAACCTGATCGCCAAAGAGGAATCCCTCCGTTTGGAGAACGAGATTGCCGAGCGCAAACGAGCGGAGCTGGCGCTGCGGGAGAGCGAGGAGCGGTATCGCCAGATTGCCAGATGCGTTCCGGACCTGATTTGGACCATGGATTTGTCGGGCCGGTTTACTTATGCCAATTCCGCTGTGGAGCGCACCCACGGTTATACAGTCGAGGAGTTTCTGAAGCTCAACTTCCGGGACACGAGTTCACCAAAGACTGCCGCCACACATGCGGCCATGATTGAAAAAGAGCTTGCGGAAGCGGCATCCCCCCAGTATGACCGCAACACGATTCGTACCTTTGAATCGGAGGAATTGCGCAAGGACGGCTCCGCTTTGTTGGTCGAGGTCAGCGCTGTCTTCCTATGGTCGGACGACGGCAAACCCGCCGGCATCATAGGTACTACGCGTGACATTACCGAGCGTAAGAGGGCGCAGGAGGAAAAAGAGAAACTGGAGGCGCAGTTGTTTCAAGCTCAGAAGATGGAATCGGTGGCACGGCTGGCCGGCGGTGTGGCCCACGATTTCAACAACATGCTCGGTGTGATCATCGGCCGGGCGGAAATGGCATTGGATACGGACATTTCCAATGACGGACTCCGGCGGAACCTCCATGAGATACTCAAAGCCGGCCAGCGTTCAGCAGACCTTACACGGCAACTGCTGGCCTTTGCCCGCAAACAGACCGCCGTTCCGAAGATACTTGATTTGAACGACACGATCTCGGGCATGCTCAAGATGCTGCGCCGGCTCATCGGCGAGGATATCGACCTGTTGTGGATACCGGGACTCGATCTCTGGAACGTCAAAATCGATCCCTCACAGGTCGACCAGATTCTGGCCAATCTTGCGGTCAATGCCCGCGATGCCATTTCTGGCGTAGGCGCCATCACTCTGAGGACGGAAAACGTTGTGATCGACGATCCCAATAGGGCCGAGAACCCCGAATTCGTTCCCGGAGATTACGTCCTGCTGAGCGTGAGCGACACCGGAGCGGGTATGAGTAAGGAAGTCCTCGAGAAGGTCTTCGAGCCTTTTTTTACCACAAAAGAACTGGGCAAGGGAACCGGGCTGGGATTGTCCACCATTTACGGCATCGTTAAACAAAACGACGGTTATATTTACGTTGCGAGCCAACCGGGGAAAGGAACCACGTTCAAACTCTACCTGCCGCGGTTCGGGTCTGAAACCGCACTGGTCCCCTGCGAGGAGTCGGCGGGCAAGCGCCCGACAGGCACGGAAACAATCCTGGTGGTCGAGGACGATGAAGCGATACTGAACCTCGCCAAGCTGATTCTCGAAAATCTGGGTTACACGGTGCTTACGGCGCAGACTCCGGTACACGCCATACACCTTGTCGATGAGCATCCGGGAGATCTCCACCTGCTGGTTACGGACGTGGTGATGCCGGGGATGAACGGCCGGGAACTGGCGGAACGGCTTAGCGCCGTCCGGCCGAACCTCAAGTGCCTTTATATGTCGGGCTACACCGCCGACGTGATAACCCATCGCGGTATCCTGGACGAAGGAATAAATTTCATTCAGAAACCTTTCGGCAGCGATGATCTTGCGGCAAGAGTCAGACAAGCGTTGGACCACTCGGATGCTGGAAGCTAGCACTCGGCGTTACGAGAATACATCTTTCCCATGAACCCCGGGATATTCCGGTCTGAGTGGATTTGAAGGAAAAAAAGCAAATTGACCATGCGGCAGATTAGAAACTTCAGTATTATTGCGCATATCGATCATGGAAAATCTACCCTGGCCGACCGTTTGATCCAGTACGCCGGTTTGGTGAACGACCGGGAGTTTCGCGATCAAATCTTGGATAACATGGATATCGAAAGGGAGAGAGGCATTACCATCAAAACCCAGACCGTGGTGCTCCCCTACACGAGCCGGTCGGGTGAGGTATTCGAGCTCAATCTGATCGATACTCCGGGTCACGTGGATTTCTCTTACGAAGTATCCCGCGCATTGGCTTCCTGCGAGGGCGTGCTCCTTCTCGTAGACGCTTCTCAGGGAGTGCAGGCGCAGACTGTAGCCAATCTGTATGCAGCCATGGAGCATGATCTCACGATTATTCCGGTGATCAACAAGATCGATTTGCCTTCTGCCGATATCGATGCAGTCAAAGAGCAGATAGAACATGATCTGGGACTTGATTCGGACAATGCCATACTGTGCTCCGCAAAGGACGGGATTGGAATTGAAGATGTTCTCGAAGCTGTCGTAAACCGGATTCCGGCCCCATCGGGAGATGCTGAAAAACCTCTCGCAACGCTGATCTTCGATGCTCATTACGACCCCTTTCGGGGCGCCATTGTGAGCTGCCGTATTTTTGACGGTACCGTTCGGCCCGGCGACCTCATCCGCCTCATGTTCCATGGATCGACGCATAAAGTGGAAGAGGTGGGTGTCTTCCAGTTAAACAGGGAATCTCGTGGAGAACTTACGGCGGGTTCCGTGGGATACGTGATTGCAGGGATAAAGACCGTTGCCGATACCCGCGTCGGTGACACTATAACCTTGGATTCCAATCCCGTTTCATCTCCGCTGCCTGGATTCAAGGATATAAAACCCGTGGTCTTTTCCTCCGTCTATCCCATCTCTTCCGATGATTATCCATCTCTTTTGGATTCGCTTGATAAGTACAGGCTCAACGATGCCGCACTGGTATATCAGAAAGATTCTTCCATAGCGCTCGGCCAGGGTTTTCGTTGCGGATTCCTTGGGCTCCTTCACCTGGAGATTGTCCAGGAAAGGCTGGAGCGAGAGTTTGATCAGTCCATTATCATGACGGTGCCGAGTGTTCGGTACCGGTTTACACTGCTCGATGGTACTGCCGTCACTGTGGAAAACCCTCAATACTATCCCGACCCCGTTCTTATCAAAAGTTCGGCGGAACCCTTCATAAAGGCCGCCATTATCCTGCCTGAGCGCTACATGGGCGCGGTGATGAAACTGTGCCTGGAGCGGCGGGGAGCCAATCCGAGGATCGTTTATCCGACTCCGGCCCGGGTTGAAATCACGTTCGATATGCCTCTTGCCGAGGTAGTCTTCGACTTCTACGACAGACTGAAGACGGTCACTCAAGGATACGGCTCATTTGACTACGAACTGATCGAATACCGGGACAGCGACCTGGTAAAGCTGGATATCCTGGTGAACGGAGAAAGGGTTGACGCCCTGTCTCTGATTGTGCACCGTGACCGTGCGAGGGAGTGGGGGGTGCAGGTTTGCGACCGCCTGAAAGAGGAAATACCCAGACACAACTTCAAAATCGCCATTCAGGGCGCCATCGGGGGAAAGATCATCTCTCGTTCCACCATTTCACCCTTCAGAAAGGATGTCACCGCCAAATGCTACGGCGGGGACATCAGCCGGAAACGCAAACTCCTTGAAAAGCAGAAGAAAGGAAAGAAAAGAATGAAAATGGTAGGCTCCGTCATGATCCCTCAGAGTGCATTTGTTTCCGTCCTGAAGGCCAGAGATGAGTAAAGCAATTAGGGATTAAAAGAACCTGCCACTCCTAATTCCTGATTATTAATTACTAATTGGATTCATATGCGCCCCGGACTCTACATTCACATCCCGTTTTGCCGCTCGAAGTGCCTTTACTGCGACTTTTACTCCGTTGTTTCACTTGCTGCGATCCCCGCCTGGCTGCAAGCCGTTCAAAAGGAAATACTTCTCTACAGGGAAAAATTCCGGGGCTTCGATTCACTCTATCTTGGGGGCGGCACCCCTACAATTCTCAGTGAGCGGGAACTCGCCGCACTGCTGGAGTGCGTTCATAAGCATTTTTCCTTTTGCCCCGAATCGGAGATGACCATAGAAGCCAATCCCGAAGGCCTGTACATGGATAAGCTGAAAGCCATCCGAGGTCTGGGCATTAACCGCATCAGTCTTGGTGTTCAGTCTCTTGACGATAGGGACCTGGAATATCTGGGAAGAAGTCATAGCTCGAAGCAGGCGCTCGGAGCGCTCGACATGATCCGTTCCTGCGGATTTGCCGAAGTTGGCGTAGACCTTATGTACGGGCTGGAAACTCAGAGTCTTAAGGGATGGAAACGGACAATGGATCAGGTGCTTGAAGTCGGACCGGAACATATTTCATGCTACCAGATGAGCCTCGAAAGGGGCGTCCCATTATGGAAGATGAAGGCGGCCGGCAAGGTTCGATCCATTGGAGAGAAGATGGAAAGTGCATTTTTTATCTGGACCTCCCGATATCTTGGGAAACACGGCTATTATCACTACGAGATATCCAATTTCGCAGCAAGCCCGGAATTCATGTGCCGTCATAACCGAAAATACTGGAGCCATACTCCTTACCTCGGTTTGGGTCCCTCAGCCCATTCGTTCCAGGCCGCCGGCAGATGGTGGAATGTAAAATCAGTCAAAAAATACTGCCAACTCCTTGCGGAGGGAAAGACGCCGGTTCAGTCCTCCGAGGTTCTCTCTGAAGAGCAGCTCGACCTTGAATCGCTCTACCTTGGCTTTAGGACAAGCGATGGCGCAGATCTTCGTGCGCCCGGAGGCGGTTTGAGAATGGGTGGTGCTTTAGCAGAGTTGCAGACGGCGGGCTTGGTAAAAGTGAGCAACGGGAGGATAAAACCCACCCGCAAGGGTTTTCTCGTGTCGGACAGCATTCCCCTCATGTTATGGAACTGTGGAAGGTGTTAACTCGCAAGCATGACAAGGGCTGGATTCGAAATCCGGCTCAAGAAATGGTCTGCATTCAAAAAAGGTGGGCGGGCGATGGGATTCTTCGACAATTATTCGGAAGGCAACTGTCCGTTGCGTTCATACGCTTTCCATTCTTTTCTTTTCATCAGCCGAACGTTCGCTTCGTGGCACTGCGGACACCCCTGGTATTGGCCGTCCTTCGATTGCCGCCACATGGTATACAGCATGCCGGGTAAGATAAGACAGCACCAGAGCGTGATTTCGATTTTTCGAGAGCCTTTGGCAATTCCCTTGCTTTCCCCGACGTAATGACATGATGGGCAGATAATCTTCATGTTTGCTCCTTTTCCTGGCAAAAAAATCACCGCTCTATATAAAACTTTTCCCTCCTGTTTGGCAACTCTCTTTGCAACTCTTTTGCGATAAAATGGGCTACCAGGTTCTTCTCAGAACAGCTTTTATCCAGTATGATGCAACCGTCCTTGCCTGAGGGAAGTCTGTAAGGCCTGCTTTATGCCCTCCATATCCGCAGATCGGAGGATAGATCGGTGAATTTCCTTCTCGAGGGAAGCGTCGATAGAATACACTTTTTACTCGCTGGAGTTGCTATGAATGTACCGGGATTAATTGCCGTTCTGCTCTCCATTACGGGGCTTGCCCTCTTTGTCGCCGCCGTTCATTTCCGCTGGTTCTCCCGTTTCAGGCGGGGCTTTCTGATGACCCTCACTATCGCCCTGGTTGGGTCGGGTTTGACTTCGTCGCTGCTGGTCGGAATCTGGGGCTTCGAATCTGCCAAACAACTCATGTCCAAAGAAACGATCGCGGAGATGGAATGGGTCGAGCAATTCGTCGAAAAGGAGTTCAAGGCCCGGATAGACAGATCCCTGACGCAAATGAGCGAGCTTGCGGCATTACTTGCGCCGGCAATTGGCGGCGGCCATCTCAAAGCGGCGCAGGACATGACGGGCAGTCTCCTCAGGCTGAACAGGAGATTCATCCAGGTGGACGTGTACGATAAGTCGGACCGGCTTCTGGCGGCGGCCGCCTCCGGGAATGCCACCGAGCCGATCAACCATGTGGCGGCCGCTTTTGCACTCGAAGGCCGGAGTTTCACCTCGGATCCCTACCTTTCCACCGTTTTCGGCAAGCACGTCCTCTATCTCAGCGTTCCGGTGCAGTCGCCGGAAGGGGAGGTGCTCGGATCTCTAAGCACGCGACTGGATCTGGGTGAGGCGCTCAGCGGCCTGCTCGTCTCGGCGCAATTTCGCGAAAGCGGCTACATTGTGCTGGTTGATCATGACGGAATGATACTGGCTCATCCTGACCGAAGCAGGGTCGGGGAGGACGTCTCGACGTACCGGGCCGTTCAGTCCGGCCTGAAGGGTGAGAGCGGCTCGTTAGTCGACTTTAACAGGGCCGGGCAGGAACGGATTTTTTTCTACCTGCCGGTAAAAGGTCTCGGCACGATCAATCCAAAACCCATGCTGCTAATGGCCGAGATGGATGAGAGCGAAGCCTCATCGACTCTGCGCCGGCTGCGATTCAATTTCTTCCTGGGCACGGGGCTGATTGCGCTTGCCTGTCTTGCTACAGCTCAACAGCTCTCCCGCTATATAAAGCGGCCATTGGGGGAGCTACTGCGCATGGTTCGGAAGGTGCAGGGGGGAGATCTTTCCTTGGGCACTCTCGCTCCCGGCCGCGATGAAATCGGGCAACTCGGCGCGGCCCTGAAGGGGATGGTTGATGGCCTTCGAGAGCGGGACATGGTCAAGGAGATTTTCGGCCGCTACGTTGCGACGCAGGTATCCGAGGAGGTTCTGAAGGGTAAGGTGAATCTCGGGGGAGAGTGTAGAAGGGTCACCATTCTATTCTCGGATATTCGCAATTTCACGGCCATGGCCGAAGAAATGGAGCCAACCCAGGTTGTGGATTTTCTGAACGATTATTTTTCCGAAATGGTTGAAGCCGTCTTCGAGTACGGAGGGATCCTGGACAAGTTCATGGGAGATGGAATGATGGCCGTTTTCGGGTCGTTCGGTGACGAACCCGACCATCCTCGTCGGGCCGTTATGACCGCCCTTCGAATGAAAGCGCTTCTTGGAAAGATCAACGGCAGGCGCAGCATAGTGGGCAAACCTCCCATCAACATCGGGGTAGGGATACACACGGATGAGGTGGTCACTGGAAACATAGGCTCCCACAGGCGGCTGGAGTACACTGTTATCGGAAATGGAGTCAACACTACCTCACGTGTCGAATCCCTCAACAAAGTATTCGATACAACCATCCTGATCACCTCCTCGACATATGAAGAGGTGAAAGACCTGTTCGAGTGCCGGCTGATGCCTGAAGCGCAGGCCGGAGGCAAAGCCAAGGCGCTGCAAGTCTATGAGGTGCTCAGCATCAGGCAGTAGATCAGTTTGCAGGCAATCCCCCGGCTCGCAGGGCTGCCCTGCCCACAATGCATCCTTTACATGCTGATCATCTTGCCGGAGCAGCGGATGAATTTATGAAAGGGAATTACACTCTCGAGTACTCCAGACCCTTACGCAAATGAAATAGGAGTGCTGAAGTCTATTCCGGCTTCGCTGCCCTCCCATGTAATGAAACCTTCCGCACGCAGCCTGAGAACCGTTTTCTTAATCTCCTGTTCGCCGAACCTGCCCCTGAGTATGAAGTAGAGATCGCTCAGGGTGGTGAGGCCCGGTCGGCCCAGAATCTTTCTTATCTCGATTTCTATGTCCTCCTCGAATGGGTCGGCCCTGGGACTTTTTTCCTCTTTTTGAGTCAACCGGGACTTGTGGAGGAGGATGTCCTTCATTACCAGGAACACGCTGAGAATGTAGCGGTCGAAAACCTTTTCCAAACGTTCAGTGTTGAATTCGAGTGCTTTGGAAGCGGGAGAAAGTTCGCTCGCGATCTTCTGAATAAGGCGATAGAAATAGAATAGCGTGCAGACGGCTGTTATTGACAGCACGATGGCAACAAGCGCCAGACCCTGGATGAGAATCGAAACCGCAGGGCTTGTCCCCTCGCCGGCGGACACCGGGACCTTCATGGGAGCGGATTGGCTGCCGGATTCCTGAGGTTGAGCGGCTGTTTGGGGATGGACGGGAGCTTCGCTTGCGGGTCCCGGCGGTCCTGTTTCACCGGTGTGACCACGCGGACCGGGAGGACCGGCCGGACCTGGAGGACCGGGAGGACCCTGAGGACCGGCTGGGCCTATTTCCCCGGTTTTGCCGAGAATTAGAGGGTTCTCCCACGACTTGCACCGGTCAGTGCCCGCCACGATCCGGATGTGTCCCGTGCTCCTGTTGACGCAGCCATAAACTTCTTCCCCGGCCACCGACGCCTGCTGCGTGAATAAACCCGGGGCGGCAAAGAACAGCGCAGCTATGATAAAACCTCGCATTTCCTCCTCCTCTCAGCCAACAGTGGTCTTCTCATCTAAACAACGCACAGTTAAGCAATTATCTTTAACGATTTTTTTGGACGGCGAGTTGTTGTGGTCCCCCGGCGGCTCATCCGCCCGGTAGTAACATGGCAAAAAACTTCCTTCTTGACAAGGAAGTTGACCTCGTTTAGTATATACATTGAGTATATACCCAAGGGAGATACGACATGAACACGGCGAAGATTTTTAAAAGCGGGAACAGCCAGGCAGTCCGTCTTCCCAAAGAGTTCCGGTTTAGCGGGGATGAAGTTTACATCAAAAGGGTTGGACGCGGCGTGATCCTTATCCCGAAGGATGAACCCTGGGAACTGTTCGAGCAAAGCCTTGGCGAGTTTACCGGAGACTACATGGAAGGAAAAAGAGTACAGCCCCTCCTGGAAGACAGGGAGGAGTGGTGATGCTCTTCATGTTGGATACGAACATCTGTATCTACATCATCAAAAATCATCCCGTCGAGGTTCTCCAAAAGCTGAAGCGGTTCAGTCCATCCGATCTTGTAATTTCCGCCATCACCGTTTGTGAGTTGGAGTACGGAGCTTCGAAAAGCAGCAATCCGGAGAAGAATCGGCAGACGCTGATAAAATTTCTGGCGCCGTTTGAGATTTGCCCTCTTGGTGAGCAAGCCGCCGCCCACTATGGCGACATCAGAGCGCATCTTGAGAGAAGCGGCAAACTGATTGGAGCAATGGACCTGCTCATTGCCGCTCACGCGCGGAGCCTGTCGCTAACGATTGTCACAAATAATCTGAAGGAGTTTGACAGGGTCCCGGGGCTTAGGATCGAGAATTGGGCGTGATTCGGCCCTTTGCATATCTTCCTTTCCAACCTCAAGAAACGTTATTCCGATTTGCAGAAGTAAGTACTATTCCACTGTCTTGGGAAGTGACAGGTTGGATATAAGTCGCAAGCTTGCAAGCAAACTCGGTAAGGTATTCAATGAATCGTCGGCTTATCGTCCTCGGAATTTACGACCTTGAGGTGAACTTTTCTCGTCTTGTCTTTTTGTCCGCCCTTGCGCCCACCCTTGCGTCCGCCCTTGCGTACGTCAGGCCCTGAGTTGCGGCCGAAATGGGTTGTGCAATACCTTACTGCGTCCAGCGTGGGTTTAATGATGACAATGAGGCCGATAAAGGCGACCGCGAGCCCAAGGGGCAGGTCGCGGCCCGAGGCGAGGAAGCCCGTGTATGTCAATGTTGCCCCGAAAAGGAACAGAATCGCGGAAAGCATGAGAATTCTCCGGAATTGACAACTCTTGTCATATCCGTCCCAAGAGCCTTAGCACCCCGATGGACAGGGCGGGAATGTAGGTAATCAGCAGTACTCCAAGGCCAAGTATCAGCAGGAACGGTGTAACATCCCGGTATAGCTGCGCCATCGGCTTTCCTAAGCGGGATGATGATAAGAGCAGGTTCAGGCCTACCGGCGGAAAGAGAAAACCAACTTGGAGGTTGGCCAGAAATATGACGCCCAGGTGGACCGGGTGGACCCCGAAAGCCACCCCGATCGGAATGACCAGGGGCGCCAGGACGATGATCGCCGAGAATATTTCCAGTACGCTTCCGAGCACCAGCAGCACGGCGTTCAATGTGAGCAGGAAAAGAAACGGAGAGTGAATCCGCTCTCTCACGATCTCCAGCAGCCGGTCGGGGATTTGGGCGTCCACAAGATAGCCTGTAAGGCCCATAGCGCAGCTAAGAAGCATGAAGATCGCGCCGACGAGCGCGGCAGCCTTGACGAGCGTCCCCGGCAACTGATTCAGGGGGTGCAGGTCCCGGTGAATGAAGCATGCGATAACGATTGTGTAGGCGCACGCGAAAGCGGAAGTCTCCAGCAGCGATGCGAGACCGGTACCGAACAGAATGATCATTACCACCGGGATCGAGAGGTCCCATTTTGCGATGAGCGCTGCAGCCAGAAGTTCGCGCCATTTAAAAGGCTGGCGCTCTATCCCGGCTTTCAGGCTGACGTGTATGCAATAAATCGCCACAAGGGCGACCAGCAGCGTTCCCGGCACCAATCCGCCGATGAACAACTGATCGGCCGGAGTATTTGCGACAACGCTGTAGAGGACTACGGCAAGGCATGGCGGAAACAGCAGGCCCAGGCTCCCGGCCGCCGTTACAAGACCGAGCGAGAA
>JBEKXG010000088.1:0-16950 GCA_049512295.1 Syntrophobacteraceae bacterium | reverse complement strand
AATGGCGAAGACCCTCGAATATCCAGTCATTTGGCTCCAAGCGGCTACCTGCACGGGGTGCCCTGTTTCTGTCCTCAATTCGGTAAGCCCCACCATCAAGAATTTGCTCATCGATGAAATCCTCCCCGGCAAACATGTCAGCCTGAGATTCCAGGCCACCGTGATGGCGGGCTGCGGGGAGCAGATCATCACCGCCATGGAAAACACACGGGAGCAGCATAAAGGGGGATACATACTGGTGGCGGAAGGGGCGATACCCACCCGCGGCAATGGGAGGTACTGCAGCCTCGGCGAGAGGAACGGCGCTCTCGTTCCGATCGCTGATAGAGCGGCGGAGCTCGCTGCTGACGCTCTGGCAGTAATCGCCCTGGGAACCTGCGCCGCTTACGGCGGCATCGCTGCCGCAGCCCCCAATGCTTCCCGATCGGTCAGCCTGTCGGAGTTCTTCCGGTCGGCAGGTATCAATACCCCCCTGATAAATGTACCGGGCTGTCCACCTCATCCCGATTGGTTCATGGGGACCGTGGCAAGTGTTTTACTCATGGGTTTGCCCAAGCCCGAGGATTTGGATGAATTCGGACGGCTCAAGACATTCTATGGCAGCCTCATCCACGAGAATTGCCAGCGCCGGGCATACTATGATGAGAAAAAATTCGCCAAGCAGCTTAGCGATGAGGGATGCCTGTACGAATTGGGCTGCAAGGGGCCGGTAACCCACGCTGACTGCCCCACCAGGCTGTGGAACGGCGGAACCAACTGGTGCGTGGGGTGCGGCGGAATGTGTATAGGCTGCTGCAGCCCCGGCTTCCCCGACCTGGTCTCACCTATCTATCAGAAGGCCCCGGACGTCAGTTTGCCCAACATTGGCGCCAGCAAGTAGAGGAGGTTTGGACAAATGAGCCGTATTGTGATAGACCCCGTAACTCGTATCGAAGGACACCTCAAGGTTGAAGTTTACCTGGAGAACGGCACAGTGAAGGAGGCTAAGAGCACAGGCACTCTTTTCCGGGGCATCGAGCTTATCCTCCAGGGAAGAGACCCGCGTGACGCCCAGCACATAACTCAACGTATTTGCGGAGTATGTCCGACAAGCCACTCCATCGCCGCCACCTTCAGCCTGGACAGTGCTTTCGGCATAGCTGACAGGATACCGGACAACGGCAGGATTCTCCGCAATCTGATTCTGGGCGCAGCTCACCTCTCGGATCACATCCTTCATTTTTATCACCTGGCCGCTTTGGACTACGTGGATGTGACCAAGGTAGCCGCATATGACGGCAAAGACAGCGCCTTGAACTCCGTGAAGGCCTTCATCGAGCGGGGAGAGCTCGGGCCTTTCGTTCCGCGTTACGAGGGGGACTACCGCTTTCCGGCCAAGGTAGACCAGGAATTGGTTGGCCACTATGTGCAAGCGCTTACCGTCCGGCGCAAGGGCCAGGAGATGTTGGCTATTTTCGGAGGCAGGGTGCCCCACAACCCGGCGGTGGTTCCCGGTGGCGTTACCGAGAAGCCCACGGTGGACAAAATAACTTCATTCCTGTGGCGGCTCAATGAAATCAAGGACTTCATCGACAACGTCTACCTGCCTGACGTCTTCACCGTCGCCAAGACCTATAGCGACTACTTCGAAATAGGGCGCGGCTGCGGCAACCTGCTCTCCTACGGCAACTACGACCTCGATGGAACCAACGCCGACTACCTCGGGAGAAATCGGCTGATGAAACAGGGGACGGTCTCTGCCGATCTGAGGTGGCAGCCGGTCGACCCAGCCAAGATCGCCGAGTATGTTGCTAATTCCTGGTATGAGGATTCCACCACCGGTCTCAAGCCGGCCGAAGGGAAGACCGTGCCCACCGAGAATTGGGGTAAGGGCTACTCCTGGGTCAAGGCGCCGCGGTACGACGGCAAGGTTTACGAGGTCGGACCACTGGCCAGGGTGCTGGCCAGCTACCTTTCCGGCCAGCCTGCAACCAAAGCGCTGGTTGATTCGGCTCTATCCGCCGCCGGAGTCCAACCCCGGGCATTGTTCTCCGTTCTTGGGCGACACTTGGCGCGTGCCCTGTGCGCAAAAGTACTGGCCGATTCCATGGGGGATTGGCTGCTCCAGCTCAAGCCGGGAGAACCGGTATATGTCCCTTACGAAATCCCCGAAGAGTCAAAGGGGATGGGCCTGGTTGACGGCGCGCGGGGTGCCCTGGGCCATTGGATAGAGATCAAAAACAAGCGGATCAGCCGCTATCAGTGCGTAGTTCCCAGCACATGGAATATGTCGCCGCAGGATGACCAGGGTCAGCCGGGGCCTTTGGAGCAGGCCCTTATTGGGACCAAGGTCAGGGATGAGGCTAATCCTTTCGAGCTGGTGCGTATCGTCAGGTCATTCGACCCCTGCCTTGCGTGCGCTATTCACGTGATGGCGCCTAAGGGGAGAACCCTGACCAGGTTTCGCGTGGGGTAGCTCAAATGAGTAAAGGGTGCAAAGACAGGGTGGTGGTTCTGGGAGTAGGCAACGAACTGCTCAGGGATGAAGGGATTGGAGTGCACGTAGCTCGAGAGTTGGCCAGGCATACCTTCACCTTTCCTGTGGAAATCATCGAAGCCGGAACCGTCCCCGATTGCTGGCAGGGTGACGAGCCGATAAGCAGGCTGGTGGTGATAGATGCTGTCTACGGGGGCGGTGAGCCGGGATCTATCTACAAGTTCAGCCCGGAAGATGTTGAGTTCGAAACCTGCCTTATGACCTCAATTCACCAACTCAGCTTTGTCGATAGCCTTAAGCTGAGCGAGATTGCCGGCAGCAGGCCTGAGAAGACCGTCGTCATCGGAGTTGAGCCAAAAGAGGTAGCATGGGGGATGGAGCTTTCCGAGGAACTCCGGGGCCGCATCTCCGATGTCGTTAAAATAGTATTGAAAGAGGTTACTCCAGACCAGGGAACTGGCTAGATGAGGGATGGACATGCTTATCAGTGAACAAAAACCTATGGAAGAGATCCTCTCGTACATCAGCGGCGAAGAAAAGGTGTTCATTGTGGGCTGTAAGGGTTGTGCGGAGGGATGTCAAACCGGCGGCGAGCAACAGGCGATAGAGATGAAACAGAAGCTGGAGGGAGAAGGCAAGACAGTTACCGGAATCTCCCTCATTGACTTCGCCTGCAACGAACAACTCACCAGGATGACCCTCCAGGCGCACGAGAGCAAGATCGTGGACTCCGACTCCATGTTGATGCTTTGCTGCGGCATCGGCGTCCAGGCTGCAGCGTCGGTAGTGGATAAGGTGGTCCACCCCGGCTGCAATACGGTTTCCCTTGGCGGTCGTCATGGGGAATGGCGGGATGGGGAACGCTGCCAGGAGTGCGGCCAGTGCATGCTGGAATATACCGGCGGAATCTGTCCCATCGCCAGGTGTGCCAAGCAGATTCTCCATGGTCCGTGCGGAGGATCGGTGGATGGGAAGTGCGAGGTCTCACGTGACTTGTCCTGCGGCTGGCAACAGATCATAGACCAGCTCACCAGAATCGGCAGGCTGGACCGGCTGATAGACCTCGTGCCGCCCAAAAACTGGGGCGTTAGTCTTACCGGCGGCCCTCCGACTCGGCCGATAAAAAAGCAGTAAGGGAGGGGTGGATTGCCAACCGCCGCTATCAGGAAAGCGCTTGGGGAATCCAGTCTTTTCAGAGACCTGAGCGATGAAGAGAGGGACAAGATTGCCCAATTCAGCCGCGAGATGACCTTCGAGACCGGCGATGTCCTGTTCCGCGAGGGTGACCCGGCTGACAATATTTACATTGTCCTTCAAGGAACGGCAGCAGTGGAGGTGGGGCTTCTCGGCCGCCAAAGGCGCCGTTGCGCCACTATAGCCACGGCGCGCCGGGGGGAGTCCGTGGGATGGTCGGCGGGGATTGGCTCAGAGAAGTATCTCGCTTCAGCTTATGCTGTGGAAAAGACCACAGCAGTGGTTGTCGATCGGAGGGCCGTCCACTGTCTCTTCGTTGATAGTCCCGCTTCAGGGCTTCGCGTGATGGAGAAGCTGATGGATCTGGGGCGTTCCCGGCTGTGCCGCACCACTGAGATATTGGCCAATATGCTGTCGACGGCGTCCCACGATCTGAAGGCCCCACTGGCTGCCGTACAAAGCTTGCATCAGGTGATTCTGGGCGGCTATGCAGGAGAAATAAGCGGGCAACAGGAAAAATTGCTGATTAGAGCCGGGGAAAGGATCAAGGGCCTTGTATCCCAGATCGATGACATCTTTGACGTGATCCACACCGAGTCCCATTACATGCAACGAGAGGCTGTCTCTATTGTGGAGATAGCGAAAAACTCCCTTGAGAACGTGAGATCCCTGGCTGACGGGAAGAACATAGAGCTGGCGGCTGATTGGAACATAGAATCCCAGGCTTTCCCGGGAGAGCGGGCTCGGTTGCAGCAGGCTCTGAGCAACCTGCTCGGTAACGCAATCAAGTTCACACAGAGTGGTGGCAAGGTGACCATGAGGATTACGGATGACATTGAGGGTCAAAAGATAGTTGTTGAGGTTATGGACAACGGGCCGGGGATCGCTGCAGAGGAGCTTCACAGGATCTTCGACGACTTCTATCGAGGAAAGGATGCCCCGATAGGGGGGGGGGCCGGCGTAGGGCTATCCAATGCCAAAAGGATCATTGAGGCTCATGGTGGGCGCATATGGGCTGAAAGCCCCTACCCTGAATCCGAAAAAGGCGCCAAGTTTACCTTTACTTTGCCCAAAGGGACAGCTAAGCCCGACACCGGGAAAAAAGAGGAGATGTCCGGCCATGAAAGCAGGAACTAATCTTGAGAAAGTGCTGGAGAACAAAAGCTTCGCTGTTACCGCCGAAGTGGGCCCTCCCAAGGGAGCTGGAACTTCCGGTGTGCTGAAGAAGGGCGAAAAACTGAAGAATTTCACTGACGCCATAAATGTTACCGACAATCAAACCGCTATAGTCAGGATGTGCAGCTTAGCTGGATGCACACTGCTTAAGCGGGTTGGAGTGGACCCGGTGTTGCAGATGGTGGTCCGCGACCGTAACCGCATCGCCATACAAAGCGATATACTGGGAGCAGTGGCGATGGGCATAGGCAATATTCTCTGCCTGTCGGGGGATTACCAGTCCTTTGGAAACCATCCTACTGCCAAGGGGGTCTACGACCTGGATTCGGTGCAACTCATCGACACATTGAAAAAAATGCGCGATGAGCGCAAATTCATTTGCGGCGAGGCTATCAACGGAGAGTTGCCTGTCTTTATCGGGGCTGTCGAAAACCCATTCGCCGATCCTTTTGAATACCGCGCGCTCAGGCTGGCGAGAAAGGTCAGGGCTGGCGTCGATTTCATCCAGACCCAGGCAGTGTTCGATGTCGCCAAGTTCGACAAGTGGATGAAGTTGGTTAAAGACCAGGGCCTTGACGAGCAGGTGCACATTTTGGCCGGAATCATACCGGTGAAATCGGCGGGCATGGCCCGCTACATGAGAGACTACGTCTCGGGGGTTACCGTCCCCGATGAGGTGGTTACCAGGTTGGAACAGACAACCGACGTCAAAGAAGAAGGATTGAAGATAAGCCTTGAGATAATTGAGCAGATTATGGAGATACCGGAGATTCACGGAATCCACATAATGGCGGTCGGCTGGGAAGATATAGTGCCGGTCATCGTGGAGAAAGCGGGCCTTCTGCCAAGACCTGAAGTCTAAGAGATGGGGGATAAGATGGAACAGAAAGCGAAGATACTGCTCGTCGATGACGATCCGGATATCCTCGATGCAATGAGCGCGGTAGTGGTCACCGCCAAGGATGGTCAGGATGGGTTGGCAAAGCTCAGATCGGAAAAGCCGGACCTGATGATCCTCGACCTGATGATGCCACGGATGGATGGTTTTGCAGTTTGCAAGGAGCTTCGCGACCCCAGGTGGGCGAAGTACAGCAACATTCCCATCATCATACTGACGTCGGTAAGAGAAGACGCGGGCCGCCGCCGCTACGAACTGGGCACCGGCTTAGAGCTAATGGTCAGTGACTACATAGAGAAACCAATCGATCCACCCACTTTGCTGATCCGAGTGGAGACTAACCTCAAGAAAAAAGGGTGATGGGGGTAAGAGGGAAAGACTGCATCGACAAGCCGGCGACTCGCGAGAAATGGCCGGACAGGGAGCAGAGAAACCTTCCACAAGGGGCGCTTCACGCTGAGGAACGGGTCCATGGCCGCCTGTCCGGGATCTGAAAACGGGTGCTCAAAACCTCTACGGCTTTAGTGGGATCGTTGCCCTCAATCACAGCCGAAACGGTGGAAACCGTACAGCTCAACGCCAGGAGGGGAATGTCCGCGTTCCTCAGCACTGTTACGAAAGTATTGGCTATTCCGTAGCGGTCGCCAAAATGCGGCCCGTGCACAAAAAGCGCCGACACCGGGCCGCGACAGGAATGGTCGCAGCCCGGCGGATGCTTATCGAGAGCCTGCCCGACCTTTTCCCGCAGATCGGCCCTCAGAGCGAATGAGAAGTGAATGCCCTTTTCCAGGGACGCAGAGTTGGAGACCAGAAAAGGCAGCTTGACATCAAGTTCACCCAAACCTGACAAAAATGCCCCAAACCAGCCCATATGCTCGATCGGCAAAGAAACGTCCCACAAATCCAAACCTGTTTGGCGGGCAATGCCATAAATCGTGATTATATGCTCGCTATATGAGCACCGGACCTCGCTGAGCAGTTGTTCGTCCATCCGGCGGACAGCGCGCCATTCGAGATAAGACCCGCCGTCAGGGAAGGAGAAGGAACCAAAGAGCTTTTCCATCATTACATGGAAATCCGACGAACAAACGACCACCGTTACGGCCGAAGGCGAGCTGGCAAACGCGCATGGTTCGATTGCGTTAACATCGAAGACCGCGACCAATGAGCCTGTTACCTCGGGCCTTTGATCATGCGGAAATATAGATATTCTGCAAACCTCGCTCTTTATGTCCCATGTTTCACACTCGCTTGGACGTACTTGCTCCTCAATGTAGCCGGAAAAACTCACCGCGCTCTTTGCGCATACGGCCGTTATCGATTTACCAAACCCATTGTCGGCCATGTAGGTCAGCAGGCCCGAATTTATCCGGCCGGCCGCCAGATTCGAGCAGATGCTCCCCAGCGCGTCTCCCCCTCTCCGGCACGATGAGCAGAGGTAAGCCCGGTTCTCAAAGACTTTGACGCCTCCAAGTCTGATACTGGGCATCAGGGCCTTCCGACTCTTAGACAAATAGCCGTTCGATGCTCTCGACCAGAACCTCGAAGTCGACCGGCTTTGGAATATAATCTTCAGCTTCCGTAGCCTTACCGTCTGCGTGCGAGTACGAGGTAGTCGGCACGGCTTCCCCCACGGCAGTAAGCAGAATTATGGGGATGTCTTTAGTTTCCTCCTTTTTTTTCAGTTCCGCACAAAGGGCGTATCCGTTCTTGCGGGGCATCATGACGTCCAGCACCACCAGGTCCGGCTTCCTTTTCCTGATGGACTCCTCACCCTCGATCCCATCGTAGGCCTTCCCCACTTCATAACCTTTGCTTTCCAGCATCATGCCGACGGTCTCAACCATATCCGGATCGTCATCAACGATCAAAACATACCTTTTCCCCATTCTCAGCCTCCTAAGCTACGTTTGGTTAAAACGGCAACTACCCAAGTACGGGCAGCAGCACATGCAAAGTGGTCCCCATACCCGGTCTGCTTTTGACTTCCACAGACCCCCCATGTGATTCGACAATCCCCTTCACAATGGCAAGCCCAAGACCGGAGCCTCTCACGTGCCTTGTTCTCGGTTCCTTGACCCGGTAGAATTTGTCGAAAATTTTTGGAATCTCCTCCGGGGCAATACCTACCCCGGTGTCGCTCACACAGACTTCCAGGAAGTTTCCGCTCGATGTAGCCGATACGACTATTTCCCCACCGTCGGGAGAATAGTTGATCGCATTGCTGATCAGGTTGGAAAAAACTTCCTCAATGCTTCGGGCATCAGCCTGAAGGAGCGGGAGTCCCGCCGGGATTTCCAGCCTTAGCGAGATATTCTGGCTCTCCGCCCTGGGTTTCATCAGTGCGACAGTATGATCGAGAATTTCACCCAGATTAAGAGGCGACCGTTGTTGAAATCGATGGCCGCTCTCAATCTTGGCCACATCAAGCAAGTCACCGATGAGATCGAGCAAATCCTCAATCTTCATTTGAGCACGGCTCAGGAGATCTTTTTGTTTTTCCATCAACTCGCCGGCCAAACCATCCAGCACGACCGCCAAAAGTTGCCTGATAGACGCCAGGGGAGACCGCAGTTCATGGGAAACCAACTGTACGAAATCGGACTTCATTTCATTGAGCTGTCTGAAAAGAGTAACGTCCTGAAAGACAGTTACCGTGCCCAGGACATGGTTGTCTGATCCCGGAATGGGAGCCGACACTTTGCGGATATATTTATCCCCCTTGCAAAACTCTCGAGAAACCTGCATGGCATCTTCACAACGTGAATCCAGAATACCTCTTAGGTCTTTCTCAAGGTCCTCGTCTGCGATACAGTTGCGAAGAGCCGACGGTTTGTCCAGAGGTCTTGGAAATTCGAACAGCCTCATCAAGGCCGGATTGTGAAGCACGATCTCAAGGTCGCGATTTGTCACCAGGACTCCATCCACCATACAGTTGATAATCGTCCTGGTCCGGCCTCTTTCCACCGACAGGTCATAGAGATTTCTCGCCTGTGCTTCCTGAAGTTCTCGAGCGCATCGCTCCAGGGACCGTCTCTCCAACGCCCTTTTTACAATCAGCGCCAGATGGTCGGCCCTGAACGGTTTGGTTATAAAATCAAAGGCGCCTTTCTGCATGGCCTCGACAGCATTTGCAACAGTGCCATGTCCTGTAATAATGATCAGGGGCAAATCAGGGTAATTGGCCTTTACTTCTTCCAGCACTTCGAAGGCGCCCATTACCGGCATAACCAGATCGCAGAGAATCAGGTCCGGAGATTCTGTCGGAAGCAAGTCCAGGGCCTCCCTGCCGTTTTCCGCTGTCAGAACCCTATATCCTTCGGGCACCAGAAGGCGGCTGCAGCCGTCTCTTATCACCCTCTCATCATCGACAACCAGAATGGTTTGCATGCTGTCAACCCTGTCAGCCTCTGGTTCGAACCGGCCGACCCTCTCCCTCAACAGATGAACTCAATTGTCTTTTCGGGACATTCCAATGGCATTACGACGGTGAATACGGCACCGCCTGAAGGAGAGTTGGCGGCGAAAATAGTGCCGCCGTGCTGCTGAATTATCCCGTAGGCGACGGAAAGCCCGAGTCCGGTGCCTTCTCCGGGACCCTTGGTGGTAAAAAACGGCTCAAACACTTTGCTCAGAATATCAGCAGGAATTCCCGGACCCGTATCCGCAAAGTGCAAAACTACCTGCTCGGAAGCCGGATCGAACCTGCTGGTGATACTCATCTTGCCTTTACCGTCCATGGCCGTACCGGCATTGATTATAAAATTGATAAAGACCTGCTGAAGCTGGCCCGGATCGCCGGTCATCAGGGGAATATCGGCCTGGAGGTCGATCGCGAATTCGATATTGTAAAAAAGCGCCTGATGAGACAACAGTTCCGTAGAACTCTTAATAATGGTATTTATATCGTAATTAAGCTTCTGGCCCACTGACTGCCTGCTGAAGTCCAGCAGACGCGCTACGATTTCCTTGCACCGCATGGTCTGATTGATTATTTCCTGAAGGTCTTCACTCCATTGCACATTGTGGGAAATCAAATCCTTCATGAGTATCTCGGCAAATATCAAGATGCCGGAAAGAGGGTTGTTGATTTCGTGAGCTACACCCGCCGCCAGCCTTCCGATGGAAGCGATCTTTTCGGCCTGCATCAACTGCATTCGCGCTTCTTCCAACTCTCTGCGCATACGCTCGCGTTCCCTGAGATCGGAAAATATGCCTACAGTCCCTATCTCATGGCCGCTCTTCTTTATGATTGCAGCAGAGAAACTTACAGGCACCCTTTCGCCATCTTTTGTGACCTGGGTCATTCGAGTAGAGATGAGCTTGCCGACCGGACCAGACTCGCTGCTGCGCATTCGCCGCATATTCTCTTTTGCGAGTTCGGGGCCGATAAGCGTATACAGAGAACCCGGAACGCCTATCACTTCATCGGCGCTGTACCCCAGAATCCGTTTGGCCGAATCATTGTAAATCAGGACGTTGGCTTTGAGATCGGCCACCACGATGCCATCAGCCGAGCTCATGATGATGTTGTTGAGAAAGCTGTTGGCGCTGAACAGTTCCCGTTCGATCTGAATATGCTTGGTCAGATCCTGGAAATACAGACACTTTAAGAGGCTCTTGCCAAACCTGGCGACAACTATGCAGGTTTCAAATACGCGTTCCTCCTGGTGGGAAGTTGCAGCAGGCTGGATTGTGCTGCAGAAACGCACCTCCTGGTAATGCTCCTGATCAACCTTCTGCGCCAGATCGCGTGTCATGCTCAACAGTTGGAATGGAAGAAGTCCGCCGATCTCTTTTCCAACCAGTTTGTCTTTAGGATGATCGAGTATTTCCGCCATCTTCGAATTCGCAAATATTATCCGGTCGTCTTCATCGGCCATCAGGACACCCTCCTGGGTAATTTCCACGAGCATCCTGATTTTCTGTTCGGCTTCGATAAGTTGGGATATGTCCCTGAGCGCCTTGAATCCGCCTATAACCCTGTTTTCCGAATCCGTAATCATGGAAGAGTGTACCGCCACAGGGACTTCTCTTCCCTCACGGTCATGAACTATGCGCCGCACTCCGGCGATAGACGTCCGCTTTTCCATTGCCTGCTTCAACAGGCAATCATTCGTATTGCAGTACGAACTTCGCAGCACCTCGGAGCACCTCATGCGGTTGACCACCTCACTGCTGCAATATCCCGTCAGTTTCTCAAGGTGGTCGTTCATGTAGGTGATTGTCAAGTTCGTATCAACGGTGAAAAAGGGCATCGGGAAATGCTCGATGACGCTGGTAAATATGTGATCCTGCACCATGTCTTTCAGCCCCGTGGCAACTGAAGGGCCGGGCCGCAGTATGAACACACATCCCATGGGCTCGTTCTGGCTGTCGTTTGTCAACTGCGCCGACAGCAAATAAGACAGCCAGTCGCCCGCGTAATTCCTTACATCTACCCGAATCTCATTCAGGGTCCCACGATTGAGACATTCATCGACCAAGGATAACTGTTCATTTTGAGCGTTGCGCAAAATGTCGGAAAAGATCGGGCGGCTTGCGTCATCAGTTGATTTAATGCCTGTAAGAGTTTGCGCAGAGTCGTTGAGAAAAAGAACCTTGGACTGCATATCCGCAACTATGACCGGGTCGGGGAAACGGCTGAAGCAGGCTCGGAAAAATTCCAAATCCGGCATGCGGGCGCGGTTTCCCGTTGAGAGACGATAGTCTGTTTTGACAGTTTCAGCAGCTTCGGAACCCATTTTTTCCTCTTTCGCCAAATACGTTTTGAGGTTCAGGGGCCTTACCGACAGGTACTGGAAGAACTAGACGAGTCGAGACTTAGACTGGAGTAATAGTGAATCCAAACTCAACGAATTTCTTATACCCCAAAACTCATGGGAAACAAAGTTCAATATCGCCATGCTCACAAACGAGGTGGAGTTGAAAAAATATAAGTTCCGGCTGCCGTGACCTCCAGCCCACCGCCCAAATCCGGCTTTTTACTGATATTTAAGATTTAAGATTGCCGGATTGCGTGATTTACTGCTATCCTGAAAGACAAATCTGATCCAGTAAAAATCAATACCTGACTGACTGAAATGGCAGCGGATGCATCTGCAGGGCTTGAAACCCGTGCCAACTGCCGCCTGTGTGTTATTCCGTCTATCCGTGGAGCCGACGAACGAGCATGGCGAATCTCAGCACTTTTTGCCAGGTGCTGACGTTGACAGTACATATAGGAATTCCTTCCGGTTGAAAGAGTAATCTTAAAGATGAAAGTTCGTGCAGGAACTGGTATGAGCCGGGCACAGGATGGCGCAGCAGCGGGCCGGGAGGCTGCAGCCGCAGCAGTTGCGGCCTTGGCTGGCGAGCCTCCGGCGCTTGTTGTCGTATTCACCACTCCCAGGTACGACCTCTCGGCGTTGCTTGCGGGCATCCGGTCCGTCACGGGCAGCGCGCATCTGATCGGCGCTACCGGCTCCGGTGAGATCGTGCAGGGACAGTACATGGGATTTGGCGCGGGCGTCGGCATTCTTGCCATGACGGCCGGACCGTACCGGTTTGGCATTGCGTCGGCCAGCCACATCCGAGGCGATCTCGACCGAGCCGCTCAAGATATCACCCGGGCAAGCCGGGCCGAGGCAGGCAGTAGTCCGCATGCAAGCGTGCTGCTGCTTGCAGATTCGCTGCTCGGGGACCTCCAGCAGCTCATTCAAGGGGCCTACCGCATCACCGGTCCCAGGGTCACCTTGGTTGGGGGCGCCGCCGGTGACGAGCAGAAGTTTGTACAGACGTTCGTGTTTCACAACGGCACCGTGCTCGAGGAAGGGGCGGTGGCGCTCTGGATAGCCAGCGAGCAGCCGCTCCACGTTGTAACTCGGCATGGCTGGGAACCGATCGGCGTCCCGATGCTGGTCACCCGCGCGGAGGGCACGGAGATCCTTGAGATCGGCGGCCGGCCGGCGGCTGTAGCCTACGAGGAGCAGCTCGGCCTGGCGCCTGGGCAACTGAGTGCCGACAAGTTCTGGGAAACCTCGATCTACCATCCGTTCGGCCTGCTCCAGTGCGATGGTTCAACTGTGATTCGGGTGGCCCGCTCGAAGACGGAACAGGGTACACTGAAGATCCAGGGCTGTGTCCCACCCTCGGGCAGTGCCGTGCGGGTCATGAGCGGCACCCCCGATAAGCTGCTCCAGATAGTGGATGAGGTGTCAAGCACCGCCCTCAGTGCACATCCTCAGCCCGGGGTCCTGCTGGCCTTCAGTTGCGCGGCGCGAGCGGCCATCTTCGGCGAGCGCACGTCCGAAGAGCCTCGCCTGCTGCAAGCGGCGGCCGGAGAAATACCGACCTTCGGAATTTACTGCTGTGGTGAGTTCGCACGCACTGTAGGAGTACTTGGGACACACAACGCTACGCTGACCGCTCTGGCCTTGTAGCTGATGAGTGTTCGACAATGGACCGGACTATGCCGAGACCTGAACTTGGCAAACACGGTGACACGTCGCAGGCGGGTACAGACGATCCCTCCCACCTGCATGTCGCCCGCGACACGGCCCTTCAGGCCGAACACGGGGCCGTTCTCGATACTACCCGCCTCATCCGTTTGCTCACCATCCTGAACGAACCGACTCCCCCGGCGCTTCTGCTCGACCGCGTGCTGTCTACGCTCTCGGAACTTTTCTCTGCCGACATCGTTGTGCTCCTGGATCCTGAAGGGTCGGGGACGTTCTCTCCGTTGGCCGCAGTCGGGCTTACCGAGGACATCATTCACCAGCCGATGTCGGATGACAAGGACGGCTATGTGGTGGCCGCGACGAAGGCGATGGCGCCGGTCGTCTCGGCACAGGCGAGTGCAGATCCCAAGGTTGATCCCCAACTGCGGGAGTTGGGTGCGGAGACGGCTGTCTGGCTGCCGGTGATGGATAGTAACGCGGCGCGAGGTGTTCTGATTCTGGCTCGGTGCCGGCCGGTCCCGTTCACGCAACCGGAAGTCGGTCTGTTGACGACCATGGCTTACCGCATTGGCCTGGCCCTCGGACAAGCGCAACGCAACGTGCAACTTGAGCAGATCATTCGGACCGGTCGCGAGATCGGCTGCCATCTGGAGGAATCATCTGTCGGTTCCGCGGCGGTGCACATGTTCCCCGCGCTCATGGGGGCTGACGCTGCTGCGCTGGTATTGAACGACCCGGGCGGCAAGCCTCAATGCGTCGCCCAGGTCGGCCTCGACCCCGCCTGCTCCTCCGTGTTTAGCCATCTCGCCGAATGCCTCCTTAATGACTCGCAGTTCGCCGCCATTGAACCGTACTTTACTTCCGATCTGCGTGCCGCCGCCGCTCAGCTCCCATTCGAACTGCCGGACAATTGCCCGGTGCGAGCCCTGCTGGCGGTCCCAATCAGGATCGAGGAGCGGACCCGGGGGCTGCTGTATGCCATGCGCTTCTCGATCACGACGTTCAGTCCTGGCTCCATGCAGGTGGCCACGCTCTACGCCGGCCAGATATCTGCAGCCCTGGAGAACGCTCAACTTTACCGGGCACTGAGTGACGAATTGACCGAGCGAGTACGAGCGGAGCAGCAGCGGGAACTACTGGAAGCCAAGCTCGGGCAGGCTCAAAGGATGGAGGCCATCGGCACCCTTGCCGGCGGAATTGCCCATGATTTCAATAACCTCCTTGGAGCAATCATTGGCAATATCGAACTGGCCCAATGGGAGCTGGACGATAATACTAAGTCGTTCAGACTGCTTCAAGAAGCCTCTAAAGCAGCCAGGCAAGCCGCAGAGCTCATCCGGAAACTTATTACCTTCTCGACGGGTGGACATCCGGTCAAGGTGATAACCACTGTCAAGAGCCTGATCACCGATGTCGTTTCACTTTCCTTAAGCGGATCCAACGTGAAGGTCGAGTATGATCTTCCGGATCACCTGTGGGAAATGGAGGTCGATCAGACACAAATTAAACAGGCACTGAGCGGCATTCTTGTCAATGCAAAAGAGGCCATGCCGGACGGCGGTACCGTCAGGGTGACTGCCGAGAATGCCGAGATATGTCCGCTCACGGATACGCCCCGCACGGCCGTCGAAAATGTGCGATTTGTTAAGGTGATCATTGCGGATCACGGCAAGGGAATTCCCCCGGAGAACCTCGCGAAGATATTTGACCCGTATTTTTCCACCAAACAGAGAGGCAGTGATAAAGGGATGGGGCTAGGCCTTGCCATAGCCATTTCGACCATCAACAAACATCGAGGTCACATTCATGTAGAGTCACAGTTGGGTGTGGGAACAACATTTCAAATCTGCCTCCCAGCCTGCCCGGAGGGGAAGGTGGGAGGAACCGCGCCCATTGTGGGACGATCCAGGCACAAGAGTACTGAGGCCAGGCTGTTGCTGCTGGAAGATGAGGAGGTCGTAGCGGAAATGACCATTCATATGCTTCAC
Organism: Syntrophobacteraceae bacterium; assembly: GCA_049512295.1. GTDB lineage: Bacteria > Desulfobacterota > Syntrophobacteria > Syntrophobacterales > Syntrophobacteraceae > SbD1. Next base: position 1,779 of record JBEKXG010000088.1, on the reverse strand, counting down.
CACCTGGGCTATGTGGATGTTGAACACTCGAGAGAAGGGGCGGAAACCGTCGAGCTGTTCACGCGGGCACAAGCATGCGGTGCCCCTTTCGATCTTGTCATGTTGGATCTGACCGTAAAAGGTGGCATGGGAGGCAAAGAGACTATCAAGCGGTTAAAGGAGATCGACCCAAACATCAGAGCCATAGTTCTCAGCGGCTACTCAAGTGATCGTGTCATGTCCGATTACGCAAACTACGGCTTTTGCGGAGCCCTTCGCAAACCATATACGATGCGCGAATTGACGGCGGCCCTGGAAGCGGCCATGGGGCATGAGCATCATCAGAACCGGTAGCAGCCCTCGTTTCTTGGCTCGATACGCGCTCCCCTGCGAGGATGCTGAACGGGAGCGAAATCTGTCCTGCCAACACTGAAGTGAGCACCTGGATCACGCTGTGGTACGCTGCGGTAAACGCACCGAGTCTTTCCCCAGGAGAATAACCGGAGCATGTCCTGCGCCGCTGCGTAAATGCTATCCACCCGCCCTCATGGCAGGCATGAGCTACCGATCACCTCTTGAGATCGAGGGTCACGCAAGTGAATCCCGTCCGTACCTCTTGAGTCGCCGATACAGAGTGCTCCGCGATATGCCGAGCGACCTGGCCGCCTGTTGCAGTTCCCCAAAGTGGCGAACAGCCTCCAAAATCGCGCTTTTCTCAACCTCCTCGATGTTCGATGGCCTGCCATCGCGGGGAAACTTATTGGCCGGCATGTGTGATTCGGCGTACAGGAAGTCGGGCAGGTGTTGTTCCTCGATAATGTCTCCTTCAACAATGCTGATAGCACGCGCCAGGACATTTTCCAACTGGCGGACATTGCCAGGCCAGTGATAGCTGCACAAGCGTTTCAAGACTGGAAGCGAAACACCATCTACAGATTTGCCAAACCGCGCCGAAATGCTGGCTACAAGATGGTCGACCAACTGTGTAATGTCCCCGATTCTCTCGCGCAAGGGCGGGATGTGAATCTCGAACACATTGAGGCGGTAAAACAGGTCCTGGCGAAAGTTACCTTTGGGAACTTCGACAGCCAGGTCTTTGCTGGTTGCCGCTATCACCCGAACATTGATCGGTGTTGAGCGAAGTCCGCCGATCCTCACCACGGATCGCTCCTGCAATACCCTCAGTAACACTGTCTGGATGTTGAGAGGCATCTCCCCTATTTCATCGAGGAAAATGGTTCCATCGTTTGCAAGCTCAAACTTGCCCGGGCGTCCATTCCGGCTCGCGCCGGTAAAGGATCCGCCCTCGTAGCCAAACAATTCGCTCTCGATGAGTGTTTCGGGAATCGCGGCGCAGTTCAAAGCTACAAAGGGCTGGCCGCCAAGGTTGGCGTTATGAATAGCCTGAGCGAAGAGTTCCTTGCCTGTTCCGCTCTCCCCCTGAATCAGCACCGAATGAGTGTTTCGGGCTGCAACCTGCGCAAGATGGATTGCCCGTTGTATCGCCGAGCTTTCCCCAAGAATGTTCGCGAAGGTGAATCTGGCTTCCGCGCCGGTGATTTGATTCACCACCCTTTGCAGCTTCTTCATCTCCTTCAAAGTGGCAACCGCCCCGACCACCTGGCCATTGGCTAGAAAGATGGGCGTGGCGCTGACGTGACAGTGAATATAACCGCGCCTGGTCTCCATAGCGGTTTCTATGTCGGTCACCGGCTTACCGCCGGCTACAACTCTTTTGAACAGCGACTGCTTGCCCACAAACTCCTGAATGTCTTTTCCCCGGGCGAGCAAGGTGTCCGT
>JBEKXG010000087.1:0-11191 GCA_049512295.1 Syntrophobacteraceae bacterium | reverse complement strand
TGAATATCCACCAGTTCGGCCGTGCCAACCCCGGCGGCGGGCAGGCGGTCCGGACCCGGCTGACCCGGCGTTCGCTGTTGGTAATTGTGCCGTCGTTTTCACTCCACGCGGCGGCCGGGAAAATGACATGGGCAAACCGGGTGGTCTCGGTTTGAAAAATATCCTGGGAAACGATAAATTCCGCAGAAGCCAGCTCGTGCTCGACTTTTCTGATGTCGGGTTCGGTGTTGGCCAGATTCTCGCCGAAAATATAGAACGCCCTGACCTTTTTGCTGACCAGCGCCTCGAGCATCTGAGGAATCGTCAGCCCAACCTTGCCGGAAAGTTCCGCGACCCACCAGGCCTTTTGGAATTTCTCACGCACGGCCGGGACAGTCACGCTCTGATACCCCGGGAATACATTGGGAAGCGCTCCCATGTCGCATGCGCCCTGCACATTGTTTTGTCCACGCAAAGGGTTGACGCCGCCGCATTCCACGCCCATGTTTCCCAGCAGCATCTGCAGGTTGGCGACCGACATGACATTGTTCCTGCCGCAAGTATGCTCTGTAATCCCCAGGGTATAGCAGGCCATCACCGGCTTTACGGACGCCAGCCGCCGGGCGGCGTCCCTGATGACATCCGCGCCGATCCCACATATCTCAGAGGCATACTCCGGCGGGTAGCCCATGATCTTTTCCCTGAGCGCATCGAAGCCGGTGGTGCACGATTCCACAAACCGCCTGTCGTAGAGGTCTTCGGTTATCAGCACATGCATGATGGCGTTAAGCAGGGCGATATCGCTCCCGACCTTCAACGGGAGATGCATTGTCGCCATATCGCAGAGTTTTTGCTTGCGCGGATCGGCAACGATCAGTTGCGCGCCGTTTTGAACCGCGTTTTTCAGAAACGACGACGCCACGGGATGGGCTTCGGTCATATTGGACCCGATCACAAAAAACATTTTCGCATCGGCAAATTCGGTGAACGAATTCGTCATTGCGCCCGAACCGAACGAGGCCGCCAGACCAGCGACCGTGGGCGCGTGTCAGGTACGGGCGCAGTGGTCGATATTGTTCGTTCCGATCACCGCGCGAAACAGCTTCTGGATCTGATAGGAATCTTCATTGATACTCCGGGCAGAACTTACGCCGGCAATGGCATCCGGACCACTTTGTGCGATAATCTCCTTGAATCGGTTCGCCACCAGATCCAAAGACTCATCCCAGGATGCTTCCCTGAACCGCCCGTTTTCCCTGATCAGCGGTGTTTTCAGCCGCTCTTCCGAGTAGATGAAATCAAACCCGTATCTTCCCTTGACGCATAATCGGCCCTTATTGGGTTCGCCATCTTCAACACCGGATACCCTGACGATTCTGTCGTCCTTGATATGAAGCAAAAGCTGGCATCCGACGCCGCAGTACGGGCAAGTGGTTCGAATCTTCGTCACTTCCCACGGCCGCCAACGGATGCAGGATTTTTTTTCAAGCAGTGCGCCTACCGGACATACCTGGATACACTCGCCGCACGAAACGCATTTATCCCTGTCATATGAAATCAGCTTCCCATCCGGTCCGTCTGTGACATCGAGAGCGCCTATCACTTGTATTTCATTGCAGGCGGTGACGCAGCGCAGACACGAGATGCAGCGTTGGGGCCATGATTTCAGGACGGGTGTGGAGTAGGCAGAAGTGAATTTGGACGTTGGGGGCTGGGATTCGACATTTGTTATGCCATGTTCATAGACCAGGTTCTGGAGCATGCATTCGCCTGCTTTGTCGCAGATCGGACAGTCCAGCGGATGATTGACAAGCAGCGCCTTCAAGGCATCCTGCCGCTCGCGCAGAAGACGATCCGACTGCGTCGTAACCGATATCCCGTCCTCGACAGGTGTCTTACAGGAAGCCATGGGCGTCGAATTCCCATCGATTTCAACCAGGCACATCCCGCAGGACCCTAAAGGTTTCATCCTTTCATGAAAGCAGAGGGTCGGGATTCTGATTCCCGCTCTTTTCGCCGCCTGTAGGATCGTGCTGTCCTTTTTTGCGAAAACCTCTCTGCCGTCGATCTTCAATTTCACCGAGTCCATCGCGGTTTCTCCTCCATCATTTCCCGCAATACGCGTTGACGCTTTATGTTATTGGAAAATCGAGTTTATTTCAGGCCATATGCAGAAATCACCAGAACGTGTCCGTTATGTCAGTTATGGCATAACGGACACCAGACGACAAGCCTGTTTTTGTCAAATCAATTGAGCATCTGTGTTGGAAACGATTCCGGGGCTCGAATCTCCGAGGACGTCTCACGGCTTGCGTATTCTACAAGGAATGTTCTTCACATTGGGCGTTCCGAATTCCCGGCCCAGCTTCCCTATAGAGGTGAGCATATTAAAGTTGGATTTTTGCCACTCGAACTGCGTGGCCGCATCGCCTTCCGGGAACCACCAGCCCGGTGTGGCGCTCACCACCCGCGGGTGGACGATATCGGTAACCCGCGCCACCTGCATGATTTCGCCGCGCTTCGTGGCGATGATGACGCGGTCGCCGTCAGCGATGCCGTGGGCCGCTGCCGTTTCAGGGTGAATTTCAACGATTGGGTGAGGCCGTTTTTGGCGAAGTTTCTCCACCCACCGGTAAGAGGAAAGAAGGTAGTAGCGGCTCTTGGCGCTGATCAAAATCAGTGGATAATCGGGATCGTCCTCTTCGGGAAGCCCGGTAAATTCGGGAAGCGGTTTCAGCTTGAACTTTTCGGCGGTGCTCAGCTTCAATTCCACCTTTCCGGTGGGTGTGCGGAAACCCTTCTCCTCATGGAGTTTGAACCGATCCGGGCCTTTCAGATAGCCTTTGGCCGCGAATTCACTGTAGGTCAGGCCTGAAGGCCTGAGCAGCTCTTCGAGGAATGCCTCAAAGTCATCGTGCCAGAATTCGGGATTGGACACCCGCTTGCCCAGTTCGTTCATAATCTTGATGTCGGGCCAGCACTCCTGAGGGGGATCGACGATTTTCGGCCGGGCGAGGATCATGCCGTGTCCTATGCCGTAGTGGCCGATATCGTTCATTTCATACTGGTGCGCAACAGGGAGGACGATGTCCGCCAGGGACGCGGTGGGCGTCATGAAGATCTCGGCCATGGCGACAAAATCCAGACTCATAAAGGCTTGATAGGTAACCTCGCTGTCGGCCCAGGCCAACAGCGGATTGGTGCACATACCGTAGTATCCCCTGACTGGATAAGGGACCCCCTCGAGCGCGGCTTTGCGGAAATAGGCCGGCGGCACCGTCATCAACCTCGGGATGATGCCGTGGAAGGCGCCGATCATCTCTTTGCGCTTGTCCGGAATGAGATCGGCTCTGACGAATTCGCCAAGTCCCATGATCCGGGGGTCATGGGCATTGACATTGCCGCCGGGCACTTCAAGGTTGCCGCAGACGGCCATGAGGCAAACCAGGGAGCGGGTGGCGTCGAAGGCGTTGATGTCATGCTCGATACCGTTGCCCCACTGGAGAGCGGCGGGGCGGGCCGTGGCGTAGAGCCTCGCCGCCTTCCTGATCAGATCGGGCGCAACCCAGGTGATCCCGGCTGTCGTTTCGGGGTTATATGGCTTTACCTGCCGGGCGAGGTCGGCGAAGCCGTAGGAGTATTTTTCGACGAATTCGCTATCGTAAAGGGATTCTTCGATGATGACGTGCAGAAAACCCAAAGCCAGCGCCTGCGCTGTTCCGGGCCGGAGTTGCAGCCACAGATCCGCTCTTTCGGCAAGCTCGGTCCTGCGTGGATCGACCACGATCAGCCGGGCGCCGTTTTTGAGCTGTTGCATGGTGAGACTGGCGATCTGCCCTTCTTCGCTGGTGGAGAGAACGTTGCTGGCCCACGAGAGGATAAGGCTGGTAGGGTTGTGCAAATCGGCGACCGGATAGAATCCGCACGTGTGGACGCCGGTGATCTCTCGGGGGGCATGGCACAAGTCCTGCGAAGCAATAACGTTGGGGGAGCCGAAAATATTGGCAAGCCGAATCAGGACGAAATGCTCCAGCCCTTTGGGCATCCCCACGCCAAAACCGACCGCCCGGGCGCCATATTTTTCCTTGATGGCAAGGAGGTTGGCCGCCGTTTCGTCAAGGGCCTCCTCCCAGGAAATCCGCTGCCATTTTCCTTCGCCGCGTTTTCCTGCCCGCCTGAGAGGATAGCGGAGCCGATCGGGATGGTTGAGGCGGTCGGCTGACACTCTCCCTTTATAGCAGGTATAGCCCTTATTCAAGAAACCTTGCGGGTTTCCCTTGACCTGAACAATCTCATTATCCTGGACGCCTACCAAAAGGGCGCAGCCGCCATGGTCCATTCGCGCGCAGTGGGTCTTGACCCATCGGGTTTGTTCCGTCATATGCAGTCAATCTCCTTGCGATTATTACTGTCCGGGATGCAGCCGCTTTTGTGCCGGCGATGGAATCGACCTGCCGGGTATGGACACGATTGTCCGATGGAGGTGTTATCAGCGTGAGGCGATGGGAGATGATGTTAGGCCGATAAATCCTTTCCCTTCAATAGGCCGGCGTTGCAGGGCCGGCTCTTGCCGTGCTTTCGCCGTTATACTTCTTCCCTCAACATGGAACATGCAATTGAGATCTGCCCGACCCGTTTATATCACCATTTGGGAGACCGTACAAAAATTTGTTTTGGCAGCAGTTGAATGCAGCCCCGGGACTGCCGGCCTCCCCCTGGTGAACGATGCAGATGCGATGCCTTCGTTGGCCAGGTTTCCGGGGGTGCCCCAGTTTCCGTTTTTCCGAAAATTCGTTCGGTGCTGGAGCACGCTTTCATCGGTTTTTAGATGTATTGCGTCTCCTCGGGAAACCTGCTTGAGGGTCCTTCCAATCACGCGAGCACTACTGATGAATATCCCGGCGTCCAGGATGTTACTTCAAAGACGGCCACGGCCCTTTTTGGAGAATTTGTCCGTCGGCCGACACCTCCGTTGGAATCATCTCCGTGGCGCGACGGTTCACGTGTTTCTTCGCCGCATTGACCTTAGAGGACACGGCCTCAGCCCTGGCGGGCATGCTGTATTCGACGGAGCCGTACAACTCCGGAAGCATTGGCAGTCCATCCCAGCCCGCTCCATAGATTGAAAACTCGTAGTCACCGTCGGGCGCCATTACAGGCAGTTCATATGCAAAAGTAATACTGTTTGTGCCGGGCTTAACTCGAAAATCAAGTTCATACCCAAAGGGGATATTCGCTCCCAACCCGTAATAGTCGGACATGTCGGTGCGATCGGGTACGGCCATAATGCCCCAAAGCGCCATGGTCGCGGTACCTTTCGTGGTGTTGATCAGCTTCCCGGTGATTTTGATCTTTTCATTACCAGTCCTGGCCAAAGCCCCTGCCGGAACCGTAGCGAAATAGAAGGGCCTGAAATGTAACCTGATCGGTGCCAGTTTCAGGTTAGCGGTGCCAACAAGGATTTGAGTCTTATTCTGGAAATCGCTTAACGGTATGTTGTTATAATACTGTGGCAGGTATTTATCCGCACAGTAATCGTAGTTCGCCTCCGGGACACACTCAACGTAGGCATCGCATTCAATATAATAGGTTCCCGCCGGCACATTCAGGAAGCTGTACGATCCGCTCGCGCCGCTAAATGCGTCGTCCTGGAGATCCCACGTACCCGAAGGGGTTTTGACGTAAAGCAGGAGACCTACCTGGAGCGGCTTGCCGGATATATTGTCCACCACATTTCCGGTCAGCGTGGCCGCCGGCGCCACCGACGGCAAAACCAGCAAACAGAGGGCTGCCAACATCAAGCACTGCTTTTTCATCTCGTCTCCTTAGTTGCGGGAGTAACTCCTTTTCGTCCGGGATTGGACGGTAAATCACTCGGGAAAGGATATATTTGATTCGGCCAGCAGGGCAAACGCAACTTTGAGTACTTCAATGGCGAAATCGGGTTTTTGATGAGTTATCACATCATCTGCCGAATGGAGCGGTTCGTAGATCCCCGAAGTTTTACCTTTCGCAGGAAAATCACAGTCCTTCTGTATCAGGAGAGCTCCCGCCATGCCATTGTCCAGGAACGGTACATGATCGCTGTTCGCGGGTTTCCAGGAGATTTCGGCAGGCAGATTGGTAGCATAGGCGGCAGCGTATTGTTTCAGCCTGTTGCCGGCATCTGTTTGCGCTTTGGATTTGTCGGATGCCTCGATGTAGATCCCACGGTCATTTTTATAATAAGAGATCATATCAAGTATCACAAATCCCTTGAGATTGGCCTTCTTCCCGCTCTTAACCAGGTTATCGACGTATGCCTCGCTGCCTAAAAAACCTATCTCTTCTCCACCGAAGGCCACAAAGATCACCGATGTCTCAGTGTCCAGGTCCTTGAATACCCGGGCCAACTCCAGCACACCGGCTACTCCGCTGGCATTGTCGCAGGCCCCGGGGGCCTTCTCGCATGTCACGTCCCCCTCGTTGTTGTTGTTGATCGAATCATAGTGAGCACCGACCAGATAGAACTGCTCAGGATTCTTCCAGCCAATTTTTTCAGCGATGACATTGAACCCGTTGTGAAGGTTTTCAGAGCAGGAGGTGCAACCAACATTTATGAACTTCTTTGTTGCGTCCGCGACCAGGTCGGCGTCTGTTTTGAAGATTTTGACGATAGCGTCACGTGCCGTGAGTACTTCAGTTGCACAACTATATCGAGTTGGAAGTTCCCGGTTCTTGGCAAGTGCTTCCATGTATTCCAGGTACTTGGTGCGACTGAGCAACTTCATGGCCTTTTGCACCGTCGGGTCCGGCTGGATTTTGAGGACCGGCTGCGATGTCACCACCATGCTCTGGCTAATGGGCCACAAGGTCACGTGTTTCGTCGCTGCAAGCTCTTGTGGTCTCTCGACGATGCCCAGTTTGTAAAGGCCATAGGTATATATCGTATCGTAACCGCTCCTTTGAGAAATCGGCCTGTGGTCCCTAATCAAAAACAGTTCTGCCAGGGATACCTCACGAGTACTCAAAGTCTTGCCCGCCACCGGCGTTCTGCTATCATGTACGATCACACGGTTATCCGAGAAAGTTAGAACTATATAGGTGTTCTTCTTGGTTGCGGAAGCTCCCGACCGGAGCGCTGTGCCCTTGGCCAGGGTTACCGTTAGAGCATGGCTTGTCCCGGCCAGGGCAAACAGCAACAGGAAGCAAAGATTGGCGGTGGTGAGGAGGAACCGTTTCATTCTTTTTCTCCTGACTTTTGGGGCACTGAAAGAAGGTATTGAGGCATTACTTCATACTATGAATGGAACTCTGGAAAATTCTTACCGGCCTTTCCATCCAGCCAGATCGGCGCAGTATTCCAGTTCTTCAGGATGGGTTTTTTCCCATGTGGTAATTGACCGCGTTTCCTGATTAGACATCTTCTCGTTCATGCATGTGCAATAGATCCTTACAGTTTCGCTTGTCTGCCCTTGATCCTGGTTGTCCTTAACGCACTGCGCAATCCAAGCATCGTCATAGACATCCGCAAAAACTTGCCCACTCGAAATAACGAAAGCCGTCATCAAAAAAACCAGTAGCAACCGCATAGGTTTCCTCCTCAAACTCTCAACTCCAAATGTCACAGTTCTTCAAAGTAGCCGGACTCTGCCATGAAAACTAATCAAATGGGTAAAAGTCAGGTAGGCTTGGCAATTCACCGCCGATCTGGTGTCGTAACGTAATTAACACCGGAATCAACACGGATAATGCATCGAAGTGGGTGCAATGCATGCATGCCCCCATTTCATGGGGCCGGATTCTGCTCGAAAAAGCTCCTGGAACGACCCCATGCCAAGAAAATCGTATAATATCTTGGTCGGACATGCAACTTAATATGTACTTGCTGTTTTTCCACTTTACGAATGCTCAAAAATACGTACAATGATGCGCTCCTGTGCGGCAAGAGCGTGATTCTGCGCAGGGCCGCAGCAACACGCGAAGATGTCTTGTCCAATAGTCGTTTTTCATTTCGGTGGGTGACCCATCCTTTTAGGCTGAGCCTGGAAGCAGCCCAAGGAGGACATCAGTGAGAAAATTCGTTTGTATCCTATTCGGGATTTCTTTCGTCATCGCTGCATCGGCCGCAGGAACCCGGGCCGAAGAGACGTTTTCCATCTATAAGATTCCCGCAGACCAGAGCGCGGCCGCAGAGAAGTATTGGACCGCAGAGAGAATGCAAAAAGCAACAGCACATCCCACTCCCAAAAAAGAGGGAACTCGGCAGCAATCTCTGACCGAGACTCTTCAACAACCCACGGGCACACCCGGCTATGACCCCAGTTACGACCCGAGCCAAAATGGATCCCGGACTTCGGGCCTTGTCCCCGATGATGACGCCGGCGCTCTGAGCGAGGCGGCGCAGGATGCATCCAACGGGTACGCCTACCCTCCGCCCCAGACCACTTTCAATATGTTGGCTTCTCTTTATGGAACCACTTCCACACCGTTCCCCTACAAGGTCATCGGAAAGGTATTCTACACGGAGCCCGACGGCGAGGATAATGTATGTTCGGGCGCCGCCATCGGTGGACGAGCCGTTTTGACGGCGGGACATTGCGTATCCGAGAACGGAAAATACTACACCAACTGGATCTTCGTTCCTGCCTACAATAATGGCAAAACGCCGTTCGGTAAGTGGGCTGCATCCTCGTTCTTAACGTTCCCCTCGTGGCTCGAAAGCGAGGAGCACGCGCGCGACGTTGCTTTTGCCGTAGTCAAAAACAAGGCCGGGAAGAAACTCTCCCAGACGGTGGGACATCTGGGCTTCGCTTACAATCTTCCGCGGGTGCAGCACTGGAGCATGTTCGGATACCCTGCTGTAGTGCCCTGGACCGGTAAGTACATGGTAGACACGGAAGCATCCTACGCGTCAGTCGATACCGGCGAGACCCCCAACACCCCGGGGATCGGCACCACTCAGCTTGGGGGCTGCAGCGGAGGTCCGTGGATCATAAATTTCGTTCCAGGCGGCACCAATGTGAATAACCTGGCCAATGGAGTGAATAGTTACAGTCAGGAAGGCAAAGATCTTGAGATATATGCGCCTTATTTTGACAGCGAAGTGAAGGCGCTCAAGGACAAGGCCGTGGCCGAATAGTACATGCATTCCTCACAAATGTCTCTCTTTTGGCCCTGCTGGGTTCCTGCGCATTCGACGTGATCCATGTCAAACAGGTCCCCACGCAACTTGAAGTTGCAGTACCCCCCGGGGAATTCCTTCGAATTGCAGCAGGAAGTCAAGGTGAGGCTGCCGACCGGCTATAGCAGAGTATTGAAGAAAGGGACAAAATGGGACCTCGTCGGAACGATTTCCCATGGGGATGTCTACAAAACCAAAGATCAAGTCCTGACCGTAGAAGCTTCCAACACCCACGAAGCATACATAGTGGTCTCATCCGGCAAGCTCGTAGGGTCCTACCTGCCTGTGGAACGATCATTCTCACCGCTCGGTTCTGTGAGCCTGCCAATCAAAGAGAATAGTGACGACCGACTCTGAAGGAGGCAGAAATGAAGTTGACGCGCAGGTTGACGATGAGGTAGGTCAAATGGAAATTCAAAACTGCAGGTATCTCGGAAGGTGATGTCCGCAGCAAACGACCTTTCCGCTATTTTTCTTCCCACGCCTTCTTGATGGCATCATCGACTTTTTTGTCCCGAATCTCCTTCTCCTTTTTGGGGTCGTTTCTTACCTCTCCGTCCCCTGTTTTCTCCCTGGCGACGTTTGAATCCTGGTCCTCTCCAAAGGGAATTTTGAAAAACGGGTAACTGAACAAGGTGCCTTTGCCAGGATCAAAGATGTCGTCGGCCGCACCCGATAAAGCCGGGCAGCTCAGAAGAATTGAAAACAAAACAAACATGATCCATTTCTTCATGTGAACTCCCCCGATTCGGTGCCGATAGATCATTAACTGGCATACCGAGCCGAACAGGATGAAGACCGCTTCTCCGGACAAAGCCGTACGCCAAACACCCCACAGTGCTGTATCTTAGCATGAATGAACCCGATCCTCAACTCACTGCTTCCATTTATTGACGGCCGATGATCAGGAAAAAGGAAAGGGCCGCCCCATGCAGTGCCATCGTCCACCTGAGGACCATTTTGCAGCAACCTGTCAGTTCGATCGACTACAAACTACACTATGCTTCCTTAAGGGCTCCCGCAAATGCCTCAATCCGAAATTTTCACACAAATGTTGTTTTCATGTACCAAAATCGTCACCTGTTCCCTTGTAAGATTACTTGCAAATCTATGCGCCGAGCACTCGGCAAGCCTGGCCGCGATTAATTAGTTTCCGTCCGGAAAGGGTTTTTTTCCGCCCCCGGATCCAGTCCGGGGCAAGCTCTGGCAGTGTCAATCTCACTCTCCACGCTCCGCGAGGTGTGGATTTCTTGTACGCCTCCTCGCAACCCCTCGATTTGCTGGCCAGAACGAAAAATCCCTTTTTCGACGTCGAAGAATGCGAACCGGGACCTGTAAGTGTTTCAACCGGGATTTCCGGATGGACACTGCTAATTGCAGAGACCATGAGGCCAGCAATTGCGGTGGTGTTTAGATGTCGGGGATTTTTATTCTTTGGTGAATTGTTGAAATCTTTGTCAAAAGGGTGATTTTTCAAGAAAGGAGAGAGGATTATGAGAAGAAGGACTTTTCTGAAATTCGGTTCTTCCGGCTTGGCCGGCTTGGCCCTTGGGGGGGTGACACGAACGCCGATTTTTCAGATCGGCAAGGCTTTTGCCGCCTCGACAACTGCATGGAAATTCGGTGTCTTGGGCGACACTCAGTGGACGCAGCACCCCAACAACTCATCCACCGAAACTACCGCCCAGGACCCTGCCGGGCTGAACCCAAACAGCGTGGCTGTTTCGATCATCGACCAGGTCGATGCGCAGTTCGTGCAGCAGGGCGTAAAGTTTGTAATCCCGGTCGGCGACCTGACGGACTGTGGCACGACGGCAGCAATAAAAACCCGCGCCCTTGCCGCCCAGACCAATCTGTATCCTCACCATATCGGCTTCTTCCCGGTCCGAGGCAACCATGAGACTTACGGCGGCGGCTACGGCGACCTTAACCCAACTTCCGCAGTTGGGACAGTTAAGTTGTTGATATTTCAGAATCTGAGGTCAAAAGTCGTCACTACAAATTGTGTTTTTCAAATCTTCGCGGCAGACTCAGTTTTAGCCTCTGCAA
>JBEKXG010000086.1:0-11207 GCA_049512295.1 Syntrophobacteraceae bacterium | reverse complement strand
TTGCGGCCGATGGCAACCATTAGATGCGGGCACTAAAAATAGAAAGCGAAAAAAACGAAGGCTGACGCAACCGTAAGCAAAACAGCGCTTAGCAGGATTGTGTCCGGCACTGCGGAAAAGCTGCGCTCTCCAGTGTTAATGAGTTTCCGGACGTAGTAAAAGCGCCAGCCGGCAAGAACTATGATCACCACTCCCAGGCCCAGAGTAACCATTCCCAAATAGCGCGCGCTTGGCACGTCTCTCAACTGTTCGATAACGCCGGGCAGTGCAACAAACCTCATTTCCCGGATCACAACGTCAAACCGCTCGATAAGGAAACCAAACCCTATTAGCGCAATCCCGGTACGGCACCACGATAGAAATGTGCGCTCGTTTGCCATGTGATTTCGCTGCCAGGCGAAAAATGTGACCTTGTCCGAGAGGTCGAATCTAATATCTTGGTCAGCCGCTCGTTTTTCATCCGGGTCAAAGCGCAATCGTGTAAACAGACATGCCTTGACACCCGAACGACAGTTCCTGAGAGCGTTACTTATGAGGCGAAAGGCCGCGGTACTCATGTTCCCACCTTCTCCAAACACTCGTAAATTCAATCCCGGTCGATCAGCCCAACCGGCGCACGCCAAGGCGACTCGATATCCAATTCGGATATGTGGTTAGTTTAATGATTCTTCGGGGAAAAGGCAGCATGGTGAAACAAATTTGCCGGCGCCACCAGGAAATTATCTCAACTTAAGAGTGGCAAGAGAAAGGAGAGCAAGGATGCCAGCAACGATCCACAGGCGGATGACGACCTTGGTTTCGGCAATCCCCTTGTGCTGTAGGTTATGGTGCAGAGGGGCGCGGAAAAAAATCCGCCGTCCGATCCACTTGACGCCTATTTTGTCCTGGATCTGGCTGCTGACAGCTTCGGTGATGAACAGAGCGCCCAGCAGGGGGAAAAGCATTTCCTGTTTGAGCAGGACCGACATCACAGCCATTGTGCCGCCGATGGCAAGCGATCCGGTGTCTCCCATAAAAATCTGGGCAGGGTAGGCATTATACCACAAAAAGCCCAAGCCGGCCCCGACGAATGCGGCGCCGAAGATCATCAGCTCGCCGGCCCCGCGCAAAAATGGGTAGTAGAGATAGCTCGAATAAATCCGGTTGCCTTCCACATAGGCGAAGATGCCCAGGACGGCCACCACGAAAATGGAGGGCGTAATGGCAAGCCCGTCGAGACCGTCGGTTATGTTCACGGCGTTGGAAACAAAAATCACGAACAGGAATATAAACAGGCCGTAGAGCCAGGGTCCAATGTCGATGAGCGGATATTTGTAGAAAGGAACACAGACTTTGGTGGCGAGCGCGCTTCCAAGGGGTGCGTAAGGCCCGACGCAAATCCAGGCGAAAACAAGGCTGAAAAAACCCTGTAGAAAAAGCTTGGCGCGTTCTGAAAGCCCCCTGTCTCCGCTTTTCAACCGCACCTTGGACACGTCGTCCCAGAGGCCGAGAAGACCGAACCAGACCATACCGGTAACCGAGCAGAGCATAAACGGGCTGCGCCAGTTGCCCCAGATAGCCATCGAAACCAACACCGCGCCTATTATGAGAACTCCGCCCATCGTCGGGGTGCCGCTCTTGTCGAATGCCGAATGAACCCCGGTTTCGCGGACCTGGTCCAGAAAGCAGTGTCTATGGACATACAGAATAAAATGCCTGCTGAAAAGGAAGATGAAGATGACCGCTGTAAGCGCCGCCATTATGGCTCTGAAGCTGATGTAGTTCACCAGCCTGAAGAAAGAAAGACCCTCGGAGAGTGAGAGGAGAAAATTGCAGATTTCGTAAATCATTGGATTTTCCTGGCGACTCGGTCTGAAGAAGCGGGTGCGCCCAGCGAACGGCCCTCGGATTTGTCATTTTCTTTTGAGCGTTCCCGGAGCGCCGCGAATGTTTCTTTTACCTGGAAATGCGGCCTGAAATCCGTCGAGGTCAGGATGAAGGAAGAAGTCATGGAGAGCAGCTCTGCACTTGGTTTGAGCACTCCCCGTTCGATCATTCGCTTCAATCCGTACAGGGCCGCGTTACGCACCTGCCAGTAATGCGATTCGTTCATGGAGAGCAGCGCCTCGGCAGCTTTCCAGTCCGTTCCAGTTTCGCCTAAAGCTTTCGCAGCCTCCATCACGACCTCGAAGCAGTCATCTTCAAGGCACTCGAGAATCCGATTCATCCATGCCCTTTTTCCGGCCAGAAACGGGCCAAAATGAGCGGCGCAGCGGCAGGCTTGAGCGCGTACTTCGAAATAAGGGTCCTCCAGGGCCTCAAGCAGATGTTTTTCCACATCAGGGTCGAAATGGTCCAAGACCTCGAGGGCGTGGACAATGTTTCTCCGGATGAACCCGACTTGCACGAAATCCCCTCCGAAAAATCTTCTCACCCGGCTGACGGGGGTCCTGTCGGAGAGCATTTCAAGCAAGGTCGGGATTTTTTCCCTGTACCGTGTGAAACCGATCAGTTTAACGCCCAGGTTGCGGTCCTGCCAGGCCTTATGGCTAAGCAGCCCCGCCGCCCTGTGACGGTAGTACGCCAAGTCGTCCGGGCCGCCCGCCACGACGGCGGGGTCGAAGTTGCGCCCGGAACGGCTATAGGCTGAGGAAAGCATTTGAAGGAGCTGGGCGTTTCCGGCCAGGTCTATGAAGGGCGTCCCCTGGTGGCCGTTGCCATCCGTGAAGCGCATATCTGCATAAAGTTCGCTCATTATCCGCTCTATGGCTTTTCGCCTGAGAAAGTTCGTGCTCCTTTCACCCATCTGGCGAAGCCTGGCCGGGTTTTCAATAAGGGCCAATATTTTTTCCGCCAGAACTTTTCCATCCAGCTTCTCCAGCAGCCCTCCGTTCTCCATAACCGTATCTTCAAAGAGCACTTCTGCGGCCCCGGCGCTTTTCATCGCCCTCGCATTCATAACCTGGTGGTCGCCCGGCAGATTGACCTTCGGGATCAACAGAACGGGTTTGCCGATGCGGGAAATCTCGTTGAGGCTTCCTGCACCGCTTCTGCAAACTATCAGCGAACTTACCGAGTAAATCTCCGCGATATTGTGAAAGTAGTCCTGCCGGTAATAGAACTCGCCCAGCAAAGCCCTTTGTTCAGGGGACAGAGTTTTTTCGATCCGCTTCTCGGTGTCAGCCGCCGCATCGTATTCGGAAGAGGTGGAGAGGCCGCTGCCGTGTATCATGAAGAGCCTGTGCCTGTGCGGGAGAAGGAAAGGAAGCGCGTCAACCATCGCGCGGTTTATCGTGCGCGCTCCCTGAGAGCCTCCAAAGGCAAATACGACGTCCCGGCCCTGCGGGATTTGGAAAGTAAGTCTTTGCCTGGCCAACTGCGGAGAGATCGGGACTATCGAGTGGCGTATTGGATAGCCCACGACCGTTGCGTTCGGGAAAAAAGACAGGGTCTGTGGGAACGTGAGCAGCACCCTGTCAGCCCACTTTCCCATGAGCGCGTTCAATTGGCCTGGAATGCTGTTCTGCTCGTGCAAAAAAATCCGCACTCGCGCAATTTTCAGCTTCTTCAATAGAACTGCAGCAATGATGACCGGCGCGCTGACATACCCGCCGGTGGCAATTATCCACTTTGGAGCAAACGAGATCAGAATAATGATGGATTGAGCGATTCCGAAGCTGAGCTTCAAAAGAAACCGAAAAGTCCGAAAAGAGGGACTAATGCCGGGGTATCCTTCGGAACAGACAAAGCGAAGCTCATATCCCGCTTTGTTCACGATCACGCTTTCGGCCTTATTTTTGACGCCGACGTAAAGAAAGCGTGTTTCGGGCTCACGTGATTTTATGCCTTCGGCGATAGCCAGCGCCGGGTTGACATGGCCGCCCGTTCCGCCGCCCGTGAGCAGAACGCGGGGGTCGCCGCCCTCCATCCTTTTCCAGCGGCGGCAAGCTGCAAAAGCGCCTATCAGGATAAGAAACAATGCCGAAACTGGAATTAAAAGGTGATTCATGTTCAGATTCTCTGTGGTCCGGCTCAATCAAACATCCGATCAAACCACCCTAACCGGATGCGCTCGGCTCAAGCGCACGCCGAATCTCATCCCATGCAATCCTGCCCGCCCTTATCAGCGCCGCTGGACGGACGGTAACATCTACTATAGTCGAAGGCAAACCGCCAGGCAAATCTCCAGCATCGAGGAAAGCGTCAACCGACAGGAGCAATTCTTTGGCGACAGCGCCGGGACTGCTCGGGGGAGGTTCTCCCGCCATGTTTGCGCTGGTTGAGATGATCAGACCTCCCGTGGCGCGCGCCAGGAGTACTGCAAGGGGATGGGAACAAACGCGGACGGCGATTTTGCCGGTTCCCGCGTGCAAAGCGGGAGGAAAAGACGCAACTGCCGGGATGACGATGCTAAGCGGACCGGGCCAGAAAATGCGCGCCAGCGCCTCGGCCGAGTCGGGCCACTCGGATGCTGCGCTCAGAGCGGCCTCCCGGTCCGATGCGATAAGCGGAAGGGGGTTTCGGAAATCCCTGCCTTTTATGTCAAAAACCCTGTCCACTGCTTCCGCAATCACCGGTAAGGCCCCAAGCGCATAGAATGTCTCGGTTGGATATATAACCAAGCCCCCCGACTTTAAAACGGACGCCGCATGCCAAACTGCCTCCGGCCTTATTTCAGCCGGGCCGATTTTTAAGATTCCAGATTTTGGACCCTGTGCAGCAGACATTCTCAGGCGGCCCCCCATGCGCGCGATTCGTCTAAACCGGACTGAAACAGTCCGTCGTCAGTGAACATACACTAAACAGATCCGGATTTCTATCGGGATGGCTTAAGCGGCGCCTGTCATTGCCACCGCGGGAGCTTGGGCAAGAGGATACCGGCACGCAAGGGACCCTGCCTGCTTCAACCAGGGATTTGCCAGGACAATCGAGTGGTTCCGTCTTTGCGGAGACGCCATTTTCATAGTCTTGGGCGTCGTGCCTGTGGCTACAGTTTCACTGCTTCGGTACAAACCGGTTTTGAAAGGGCAGGGACAATCTAACAGCAAGCTAACAGGGCAAACCTATTTCCTTTTGAGAACGAAAACCTGCTTTACCGGCAATGCCCCTACCACCTCGCGCACGTTGGCGAGCCGAGAGGGCTCTGATTCCAGTTCGTCCCAGGAATTCAAAAGGACGCACTCTCCGTCTTTGTTGACAAGGATGGGCACGGTCTTTCTGGATGGTTTTTTGCCTTCGAAAACCATGCTTCCCGGCTCCTCGGGCCGTACCAGCCTGCACTCGACACTGAAGGAATCGACCGCCTGGTAGAGGGTGGAGGCCGTGTACTTATCTGAGGAAAATGGCTCGATCCTGCCGTTTTCCAGAAGGAAGACGTTGTTGCCGTTTTCGTGTTCGGCTGTTTCCATGGTCTCCTCTTTGTCGTTCCTTTCGAAGACAGGAAGCTGGTTCTGCATCACTTCGGCGTTGTCCTTGCGTTTCATGACAAAACACTCCTTGAATCTTCCGGAATTCCTCAATACCTCGAAAATCTGGCTTATTTCACCTTCCCGGGCGCGGCCGCGCACTTCATAGCAGTCCAACCGGCACAGGATGCATCGGAATGCAGGAATCCTGCACTCGTCATTTTTGCACCAGACGTATTGGGTCATTGAATTCGCTCTGTGTGGGAATGGTTTAGGTGGTCCTATTCTAACCGATTAGAGGACCGAATAATACTTAAATGGAAGCCTGCGGGGTGATTTTTGAGGGGGGAAAAATGAAGTGAATTAGCTTGATCGCAAGATTTTTCTGTACGACAATAGCGTAAAATGCCGCTGTATTTGCAGCTTATGATTATTTATGGAGAGATTATGGCACAAACCGGAAAAACCTCCCCGAGAAAACTTTGGGTCCCTTTTATCCTCCTTCTGGCGCTGGTCCCGGCGTCCTGCGCCTCGACAGGGGGCAGCGAGAAGAAATCGCTGGAGTCATTGAAGGCTTCGGTCGATGCCTTCAACAGCACCCTCAGATGGGAGGATTACACATCGGCGGCCGCTTTCGTGCCTGCGGACAAAAAAGAGCAGTTCTGGGCCTATGCAGACAGGTTTAAAGGCAAAATTCATATCATAGATTACCAGGTAAGGGAAGTGGCGCATATGGAGAAGAGCCGTTCGGCCACTGCAATCGTGTTTTTTCAATACTGGCGCACCGACTCGCCGACCGTGCGAACCGTCAACATTTCCCAAAAATGGTACTACGACGAAAAGGACAAAGTCTGGAAGGTGTACAATAGCGGGTTTGGGGTAATTGCCAAGTCCGAGGCAGCATTCTAGCCGGTTTCCGTCCCGAAAGGGTTTTTTTCCGCCCCCCCCCGGGATCGAGTCCACCGGATCGTGGTCCGGGGACCCCATTGGCAGGCTCTGGGGGCGTCAATCTCCATGCTCGGTGAGTTCGATTTCAAAAAGAAGCGGCCAAAGCTTGCCGGTAACAAAAATCCTGTCTTTTTGCGCATCGTAGGCGATCCCGTTCAGGACCTCGGCGTGGCTTGCGGGCGGCAATTCCTTGCGCAAATCCGACATCTCTATCCAGCCGGTTACCTCACCCGTTTTGGGAGATATCCTTGCCACGAAATCCGTCTGCCAGATGTTGGCGAAGATTTCGCCTTTTATGTACTCAAGTTCGTTTAATGACTGGACCGGCCTGCCCCTGTCGAGCACCGGCAGGGAATGTTGCTGCACCAGTGTAGCAGGGTCCAGGAATATAAGCTTTGCAGTCCCGTTGCTCATTATCAGGCTTTTCCCGTCGTGGGTCAGCCCCCAGCCCTCCCCTGAATAGCTGAATTCCCGCTCGACTGAAAAGCTCTGCGTGTTATATACAAACCCCTTTCCGGACATCCATGTGAGTTGGATGAGAGACCGGCCCCAAAGCGTCAGCCCTTCCGCGAAATACTGGGGAGGCAGTTCGTATTTCTTCACTATACGTCCGGTTTCAAGTTCCACCTGCCGCAGACTCGACTTGCCGTGCAAGCCCGTGCTTTCGTAGAGAAAGCCGTTGGCAAATACCAGCCCTTGAGTAAAAGCCTCGGGGTCGTGGGGGTACTTTTTGACGATTTTGACTTTAAACAAACGAATAGAATGGAATTGGGGGGAGGATGGGGCCGCGGTTTCGGCGCCCCGGGCCAGGACGGATTCGATGCACAAAGCCCGGCCCACTGCGGGCGGGGTTTCCTGCATGTTGATTTCAAAAGAAAGAATCGAAAGGAAGCAAAACAGAGCGGCTGCGCATTTATAGCTGAGAGTTGCGACCATCTACCGGGGATCTCCCTACGCTGTAGTAGCTGAATCCGAGCTGCCGCATCGCAGCCGGCCTGTAGACGTTGCGAAGATCGACGAACACGGGGGACTTGAGAGCGGCTTTTATGCGAAGCAGGTCGAGTGCGCGGTATTCGTTCCATTCCGTCATGAGCACCACTGCATCGGCGTCCTGGCAAGCCTCGTATGGATTTGAGCAGAATTTTACGTCGGCCAGCAACTTGGCCGCTTCATTCATCGCCTGGGGGTCGTGGGCGCGAACCCATGCGCCGTGCTCAACCAGTTTGGAGATGATGGTAATGGCCGGAGCGTCCCTTACGTCGTCTGTTTCGGGCTTGAATGCGAGGCCAAGCACAGCGACAGTTTTTCCGCCTTCATGAGCGCCGAGCGCCTGCCTGATTTTTCGTGTCATGCGCGCCTTCTGTGCCGCATTGACCTCGATTACCGCCTCGATAATCCGGCAAGCGACCCCATTTTCCTGGGCTATTCTGAGCAGCGCATGGGTATCTTTGGGAAAGCACGAGCCGCCATAGCCAGGTCCGGCGTGAAGGAATTTTTTTCCTATTCTGCCGTCAAGACCTATCCCCTTGGCTACGTCCTGTACGTTGCCGCCGATTTCCTCGCACAGGTTCGCCATCTCGTTTATGAAACTGATCTTGGTGGCCAGGAAGGCGTTGGCCGCGTATTTTATAAGCTCTGCGGTTTCGATCGTAGTTATGACAAAGGGGGTTTCGATCAAGAAAAGGGGCCTGTAGACGGATTGAAGTACCTCTTCGGCCTTTTTGGAATCAACTCCCAGAACGACCCGGTCGGGGCGCATGAAATCGTTAATAGCGGCCCCCTCCCGCAGAAACTCCGGGTTGCTGGCGACATCGAAACTGGCTTCAGGATTGGTTTCGGAGATGATCCTTTTGACCTGCGCGGCGGTACCCACCGGGACCGTGCTTTTGTTTACCACGACCGTGTATCCGCTCAGAAATGGAGCCATCTGGCGCACGGCTTCGTAGACGTATGAGAGATCGGCGTAGCCGTCGCCTCGCCGCGAGGCCGGGGTACCAACCGAGATGAATATGACTTCCGCATCGGGAATGCCGGGGCTGTATTCGGTTGAGAAGATGAGGCGGCCTGCCTGCGAATTCTTTCTTATTAATGCTTCCAGACCCGGCTCATAAATGGGAATTTGCCCTTGCCTCAGTCGCGCGATTTTTGGTTCGTCATTATCTACGCAGATGACCTCATGACCGAATTCGGCAAAGCAGGCGCCGCTCACCAGCCCTACGTACCCCGTCCCAATGATTGCTATTTTCATAACATGACCTTCGCAAGAGTTGATAAAGCGGCCTGCAGGCCGAAAACAAAGCGAGCTGATCCGCTCAGTTCCGGACTGAGCGATGGAATACTTATCAATTTTATGAAATAAATACAAGAAGGCTTGGTAGCAATGCGGCAATAGCATAGGCTACAGGCCAGGTGAAAACCGTTCTTCGAGCAGGGTGAATCGGGACCGCACCTGGTGAAGGTTATCCTTTCAACCAGCCCCTGGAGCTTACCGCTGATATTTTTGCGCCAATTCTGATTTTCCATTTGCAAAAAGCTGACAAGAGGGTGAGAAATATAGTATAATTCAGAGTTGGTAACGGGTTCCTTGTTTTTGACAAACCCCTGGAACTTGTTAACATAAAATAGCGGAGAGGTTGCCCGATGTCTCTTTACATTAAAACTGACGATTACCGCAAACATGGAATAAGCAAATATTCTGACCCGGCCATTATAAGGGCCGTAGTGCAAAAGGAACTCAACATAGACCGGGTGTTCGTCTCGTTCGTAAACAAACACGAATATATCAGAGTGGATTTCCTGCGGCCAAGACCACACCGCAGGTTCAACAGACGGCCTGCCAGGCGGGCCTCTTCGCAGTAAAACCGTGGCGCCTTCGGTCGACCTCGTTTTTTTTGCCTCTGACGCTACCCCTCCAATATGGTATTTTTTTACATCCGTCGCATTTAATTGTCCACCGGCGTGAGCTTACCTGGAGTTGCGATGAAATCCGAACTCCGTGTCTTTGTTTATGGGACCCTGAAAAGGGGCTTTTCAAATCATCGTCAGTACTGCACGGGGGTGTTGCGGATCTGTCCGGCACGGCTTCGGGGAAAGCTCTTCAAGCTCACTGCTGAAATTCCGGTAATGACCGTCGCAGATGAGAATATCCTTGTGCATGGGACAGAGAGCATCGTTGCTGACATTGAAGCACAGGAAAGATTCGAATCTTTATTGAAAAGCAAAGGGGTCGCAGGTACAGCACGCTCAGGCGGCCCCGAGTGGGGGAAGATTCAGGGAGAGTTGCACATATTTGACGATCCCCAAACAAGGTTGCCACTGCTGGACAGTCTCGAGGAGTTCCGGCCGGGGTGGGCGTCACCCTACATAAGGGTGCTGGTGTACATAACTCTCCCCGGCGATTCGCAAACCTCGGCGTGGACTTACATTGCCGGATTCGATACCGCAAGTCTGGAAGAGTATGCGGGGGAGCGCTGGGAGGAGCCGGGCAACCGGATTTGAACGCCGGACAAAAGAGGCTTGCGGGCAATCGGACCCGGAGGGGTCTAATACGAAGAACGCATTCAAGCGTTCACTGTGTTGGCTTCGTCGCCGGTTCCTTGACGCACTATGGTGTACGCCTGCGTCGCCTCCTTCTTGCCGCCTTGTGATCATTTTGAATGCAACTCCCTCTTTTGGCGAGGGCGCCTCGTCTGCTCTTCCACGGTATCCAGTATCATGGCCCGCTGCGCTTCATAAGTTCCCTGAATATGATGAGTTTCTGGACGTCCTGAGTGCCTTCCCCCAGAGAGGAGGCCCAGGCGTCCATGGGATACTTGTGGATCGGGTGCTCGAAGACCACCGAAGCCGCTCCGAACAGGTCTGACGCCCATGTTCCGACAGCCCTTGCAAGATCGACCGAAAGGTATTTAGCGATCGAAGCCCCCAGTCGAAAATCGAGTCCCTGGTCCTTTTCCCAGCATGTTTTCCAGAGCGTTAACCGTGCGGCTTCCATTCTGCTGTAAAAATCGGCCGCCTCAAATGATTTCGCCTGAAAATCGATCACCCTCTGACCGAAAATCTGCCTCTTTTTCGCGTGTTCGATGCCTTTTTGGAACGCCCCGGCGGCTGTGCCCAGAGTCAGCGCGGCGATATTGATGCGACTGTTGGTGAATATCTCGAGTACCTGCTGAAGTCCGCGTCCGCGCTCGCCGATGAGGTTGGCCTCAGGTACGAATACGTCACTGAGCTGAATGCGCGTGAGATCGGACGGAATCCAGACTTCCTTGTGCAGCTTGGAGCGGGTTATTCCTTTGGAGGAAAGGTCAACCAGGAACATGGAAATCCGGCTGCTTCGGGGTGCGTCCGGGTCCGAGACCGCAGTAATGAGGCCGAGGTCGCTTATATAGCCGTTGGTGACATAGGATTTGACTCCGCTGAGCATCCACCCTCCGTCCACTTTTTTCGCCGTTGAAACTATTGATGCGACGTCACTTCCGGCGTTCGACTCGGAATTGCCGAGACAAATCAAGGTTTCGCCTCGAGCGGCGGCAGGAAGGTAGAGGTTTTTTTGATCCTGGCTCCCAAAGAGTGTTACTCCCTTTGCGCCGAGTGAAACAGGAACCAAAACGGCCACTCCTACGCCAGGTGAGACAGTGCCGAGATATTCCTGCATAAGGGCCTCTTTGAGCACCTGCGGCTCGCGGTAACCGTTGCCGTCTGATTCCAGCCCCAGCCAATCACGGGCACCAAGTTGCCGGAAAAAGTCTCGGGGGACCTCCTTTTCGGCGTACCATTTACTAAGGTTGGGGGTGAGGTGTTCAGAGAGGAACTTCTTGTAGCTTTTAAGGTTTTCTTCGAATTCGACCGGTATTCGGAAATCCATGTTGGAACTCCTGT
>JBEKXG010000085.1:0-11282 GCA_049512295.1 Syntrophobacteraceae bacterium | reverse complement strand
CGAATTTGCCGCTCTGGAGATTGGTACGATCCGCAAATACGTGTAGCCTTTAAGCCGCGCGACCTGCCGATTCATGACATGGTCTAGAACGACATCAGTGAAGTCAATATCCGGAAATGCTCGAATGTATGCCCGCCGGTAAGCCCTATAGTCGACATGGACCCATACCTGTCTCGGGTAGTGCAGGACTGCCGATTCAGGTAGGTCCCAGATGGCTAGTCGGTCGTCAGGTTCCTCTGGTTCGTGCGCCTCAACGAGGAGTGCTTTACTTGGCGAGCGCGGTGCTAGTCGCGCGATAATTCTTCCGACGTATGTCTCAATAGCATTTGTGTCTCGTGCGGCGACTGGTATGTATAAGCATGGCAGCAGACCGGACTTCTGTGGGATACGTACAGCATGCTGATCGATCGGTCGGCAAGTCATCGTGTGGTTAAGTCCTCGTTCAAATTGGTCTCGATCATCTATACTGTGAGCCGTTTGATGATAAAGCTCACCTGCCGCTATGGAGCGCCTTGTTATACGTTCCTTTTCCTATCATCGTTCATTCCCGCTCGCAAGAAAGTGCATTCAGCTCGGTAATGTCCCACCCGATGACCAGGGTGTGAATGTCCTCGGTCCCTTCGGAGGTATTTACCGTTTCGAGGTTGAGCATGTGGTGGATGGGCGGATTACCCCAGGCTGGTCCCGTTTGCACGCAGAGTGTCACCAGCGCTCCTTGCGATCTTGAGGGCTTCGTGGACATTGTTCATTTTTGCCAAGGAGATGAGCGTGTGGCACACGGCCCTCGTCCTTGAGCCTGCCCAGTCGAACGCACAGAAGCTGGGCCTTGGTGATTTCAGTCAACAAACATGCGGACGAGCTTTCTTTGCACGCGTAGGAAGGAGGCAATCGGGCTTTAAACTGGATTCGCGATTTTGCGTAGCTCAGGGCAGTCCCATGACATGCTCCTCATTCAAATAACTCAAAGAAGCTTAATTACCCCGTGAACTTCAGGCGTGCCAAAATTTCATCACGCTCGTTCGACTGAAACTCAAAGGTGGTACGGCATCCAAACATGTTCGCTTCAAACGATGACACCTGAACCGCTCGCTGTCCTGGACTCTCGTACAAATGGTGCGCGCCTTCATCAAGCGAAAAGCTACGTATCTCATAGGAAAGTAGCAGCGAAAGAGAGACCCAGAAGACTTCTTTTCGTCCCTTCGATGTGGCAGCATGAAACGGCGAATTCAGGCAATCAAAGTTGAATACAAGCTCCGTCTTGGTTCCATCAAGCGGAACGCGCCAAAAGCGCTCTGGAAAAAGTTGTTCCATCATCTCGACAAAGATCATTGCTGGGAACTGGGAGGGAATGAGATCGGACTCGAAGACTGGCGCAGTCCCCTCCACAGAAAATCCTCGATCACCTAAGGGCATATCACGAGGCTGAAATCCGACAATACACTTTAGATCATCAATTACCCTGAAGATATTGACTATACCACTGGGAGGTAGGAACCAACCCTCGATTTCCTGAGGTGATATCTTAGCCAGCGTCCGCAGCTCTATCCGTTGGTGCTGGGCGGCACGCTGGGCCGACTTCGAGAACGCCACTGCTGAAACAGCGATGACTTTGTCCGCCAGTAGAGAGCCCCGTTTCGTTGCAAGTTGCTCTATCCAACGCACATCTTCAGCGCGGCCTCGCTTGCGGCATTCTAGAAGTATTAATATCGGAACTGTGCCAATTTTGAAACGGATTGTTGCGTCAACCTCCCTGACCTGTCCAGATGTTTCATCGCGTATTCGATCAGGAGAAGTCACCAGTGCACCACGCGGCGCGGCTGCCTCCTCGATGCGGGCAACCAAGCGTTCGAATTGCTTTGATTCAGCTTTGGACTTCATCTCGAATCCAAATAGGGAGCTAACGTGTGCGGGATAACCTGAGGTCGAGGCGAGTCAGGTGGATCGCGCCGTAAATGCATATCGTCAACGTGCAGCTGATAGCAACACCTTGCTTTGCTCTATCGCTTCCACGGTCCTCGCAAGTTCCGCTCTAGCTTCAGCAAGGTAGTGCTGGTCCGGTGGCTGAAAGCCTTGATTACCAGGAAACACGTGAACCACTGGACCTGACCAGAGCACGCGACCCCAGGATACTGGCCATTGCCATTCAGTCTGGAGATCACCTGTGTCCAGGACGCGCTGAAGGTGCTGCTTACGTATCTCAAGAATCTCTATAAAGTCGTTAAGAGAAGGAATTGGAGATGGCGAGTAGTGGTTAACATATTCCTCGACGTACCAGCCACTGGCGGCGTTCTTGAGCCTTAGAAAATGAACGATGAAGTAATAGTTGAAGTTCAGTCGCCCCGCTTCACAAGCAATCGCCGACCACGTCACCCCTTTTGCATCCGAGGCGTCGTGATGATGCCAGATGCCATGGTGTCGCAAATCATCGATAATCGGAGGCAGCTTGCCCTGACGCGCATCTGCTGGTACTGCAGAACCGCTAACGCCACATGCGAATGCTATTTCTTTCGCGACAAAGGGAATCCCACGGACTGTCTGTGCAGCCAGCCGGTCGGCCAATAGAAGCGAGTGGTTGGCCACCTCGTCTCTCGTCAACTGGTGCCAGATTGGGAGAATGACTTTCTCGCCAGACTTTTCGCGAGCTACGAGAGCGTCCAATTCTTTCTGCGGCCATTCCTTAGAAAAGAACTGGCGGCTTAGAACGACCACTCCGTAGCGTGACCGGCGCAGCCCGTGATCAATCTTCCTTCTGAGGCTGTCGCCAATGGTTAGTGTAAATTCGTCAACCCAGACAGACAAACCTAGCGCTTCAAGCTCCTTGGCAAGCGGCCTGACAACTTCGGCCTTGTCCTCTGATGCGTGGCTGATGAATACATCCCACATTTGTTTGTCCCCGCCCTGATTCAACCTTGGCTCACCTTACACAAAAAGATAGCGTCATAACGATGGCGTCGCGTCTCCGCAATCAATTATCGTCCGGCATCGCATTAAATGGTACTTGCCAGGGGGGCGTTGTTGATCCCACACTACGGCGAACACTCATTAACCAGCTACGCGCGTCTTCGATGGGAAGGTGTCGAAGGTGCCGCCATGCTCGATAGGCTGGCGCTTGTTTGTCCGACATTGCCTCGAAGGCCTGCATCAACGCAGGATCGCGAAGTCGGATGATCTGGTGGTACGTGAAGTACTGAGCTAGCGTCTCGTGAAACCAACTTGGTTCGAACAGCGGGTTATTTGCAGCTGGTAGAGCGAACTCTGTCCACATCCTTCCGTCGAGATCTCGACCGAGATGTGTTAGCGCATGAATCGTCTCGTGAATCAGTGTCACACTTCCGACGTGTCGCGGTCGGAGTGAGAGTTTATCGGCGCACTGCGATATTGCGTTACTATACAGCACCACTCGACCGAGGGTTGGCTGGTAGTCTCCAAGCAGGCCAGTGGTTACGAGCGAGCGTGCCGCTATCCGCTCCGACAGGAGGGTTGCAATGTCGGCCCGTTTGTGCCGCATTTCATCATCATCGCAGGCCACGCAGGCGGCGAGAGGAGGCAACCCTGAGGAAATCTCAAAGGAAATCTCCGTGTGCTGAAATGCTGAGGCCAGTTTGTATAAACCCTTATCCTGATCGGCATCGGAATCGAGTTTTGATCGATCCAAAATGCGTTGGGCTTCCACTCGGAATGTGGCATCGGGATCATACTGCAGGCCAAGGATGTCTCGGGCGAGAAGAGCGATTGCCAGCAAACCAGCTGGTCGACCGTGAAGGCCCTTGCCGCGGTGGCTTTGCCGGATTATTTCAATCGATGCTTCCGGCGGGAGGCGCCACAGGAGCGGAGTAAATAGTTCTGCATGTACCTGTTCATTGAGCCAATCATCTCCATCCCCAAGCCACATACCGCGACGGAACGGGTCCGGTGAAGTAGCCCAAAGCACCCGGCGGGCGGTCTCAATAT
This sequence comes from Syntrophobacteraceae bacterium, assembly GCA_049512295.1. GTDB lineage: Bacteria > Desulfobacterota > Syntrophobacteria > Syntrophobacterales > Syntrophobacteraceae > SbD1. The sequence goes on along the minus strand of JBEKXG010000085.1, from coordinate 7,331 downwards.
CATCGACGCGAGCTAGCCCGTCGATGATTTTCTTTGCGATCTGGGGCTTCCACGGTGCGCCACCGTGCAGCCCTGCCGCACTGCAACGAACCCATTCGGTGACAATCCGTTCGAGATAGTCGGAGTGGCCATGCCGTACAGAATCCAGCAATGCGTCTACCGATACATCCGTCGGATCGGAAAGAGCTTCGAAGTCATGGGGCAATGGAATGTCCCACCGATCTGAGTGGTGTGCCCGCGAATCCCAAGCTGCTTGACGGGAAAATAGTCTTCGATCCGAGTTGCCCGAAAGTATAGCTACAACCGGAACTCGTGTTTCTTCAAGCCACCATCGAGCCACAGCATCACGATCCTCCTCATCGACATACTCGATAATCATCAGTGGCTTCGCGTCTTCGGACGGAGCATCGTACACTACGATATCCGCCTGCCGAGACTTCTTTCCCTTTCCAAAACGAACTCGTTCGCGCAACTGGTCTACCGGCCATGCTCGCCGACTAGTAGTCCCACCTCGAACGCGTTCGCTCGTTCGTGTCAGATGCTGCCAAGTGTTGTGGACAGCCTCCATCCGGCGTCGCGCCCTCTCTGCGGCTTGCTCGTGACCGGGAAATGATTTTGCGATCCAACCGAGTGTAGCAGAAAAGAGTTCTTTGCCCGAACCATCATCCTCATCCTTTTGTGCAGAATGACCTGCTCCCCAGCCTGAGAGGACACACTCCTCATTTGCAATTGCGGAATCGTGTGGCAGTACTGCTACCGAGTCACCCAGTTCCTTCATTATGCCGGACACATGGGAAGAGTATATAGATCCAGACGTAACACGCGTGATCAGAAAATCGATTCGAAGAGGACTTTGTGACGAAAGTCTCGGTGCCTCCCGGAATGCTTCTGCAACAACTTGAGTGCCTTCGATAGATTCTGGAGCTGTAGTGGTGAGGCAAACAACACGATCCGCCAGGATCGAGGTTGCCAGCCCGCCGAGTTCCGTGATCCCCGTGCGTGAATCGACAAGTAAAAACTCGGGAGCGAACTCGTCCGCAATGCGCGCTTGGAGATCAAGGACGGCTTCTGGAAGACCACCGGTTCGTCTGTTGGATCGTAGAACATTCTGGAGTTTCTCAAGTGCGGTCCAGTAAGCATACGAGGGTGCTGACCCGGCTGGGATGAGGAGAAGTGATCCTCTGGTGCCGGAATGAAGATCTATGGGGAGGGCTGTCTTCAGAAGGCTGCTGATCGGTGGTTCATTCTCAAGTGCGCTCAGTAGCTCGTCGACGGCTCCCCTGAGTGACCCGGATCTAGCACGTGTTAGTACGTCCCGATTACCCAGTTTCTGATGCAGTCCCGGTGCTTCGAGATCCAGATCCAGTACCACGACTTTGCGGCCAGACATCGCCAGGAACAGCGCTGTATTTGCCACGAGGAGCGTACGCCCTACACCACCTTTGTACGAGTAGAATGCAACAGTTTCCATAGTCACGCAGCCCATGGGAACACGCGCGGGTTCGTCGAAGCGATGGCTCGCCATTCGTCCAGTTCAGTCAAGCGGCCGCTCTTGGCCAGGGCAGGGAAACGCCGGGCGCGCCGTTCCTGATACTCCTGAAATGCTTGCTCAATGGCCATCCGTCTCTCAGCTGGAAGTGAGTCATCGGCGAGATACTGCGATGCCAGGCGTGCCGCGTCTAAACGCCGACCCGCTGCCAAAGCGGCCCTCACAGCGCCGACACGAGCGACACCGCCCGTGATCTCCGAAGAGTGCGAAATCAGGGCAAGGCGCTCTTCGTAAACCATGACCTCATGCCAAGCATCATTCGCCGTGAATAGGCCTGCATCATCTAGGAGTTCCGCCCGTCGAATGGCAATCGACACCAGTGTGTTGAGTTCGTCTTCAGTGAGTGCGATCAATGACTTCATCATGGGCTACTCGCCATAATAAGCGGTCTATCAAATGCCACAACTACCGCAAGTCGGTCGGTCGGCAGTGAGCAACGAGCAACCTGCTGCTGCTTTTCTTTCAGGCGCGTGAGCGGATCACCTGAAATCATGCCGCTGACTTCAAGAGCTAGCCAACCAACCTCATTGAACAATAGCCAATCTGCGCTTTCTCCACGCTGAAGCCTGCGTTTTACTATCCAGCCTGCCTTGGAATTTGCGTAGGATAGCGCAACGGCCTCTGCGCCATCCTCCGTGACTCGATTACTATCGAGCACCTCAAGTATGGTCAAGCCTTGAGACAACCATTCGATTTCTGCTATGGCCTCCAGACCATCATGGTCGATTCCCGCCAGCACTGGGGAGGTGTGCCCAGCTCGTTGGAGCGCCAATCCCCCGCACTTGGAAAGATCAGTTGGGTGCCCGCGCAACGGGGGGTGCATCGAACATAATTCATGGAGCAATAGCCTCATTAAGCCCCCTCTTCGGGTTGGTCAGGATCGGCCAACTCCCTGTGAAGCTCGTTGAAAATCTGATCGGCTCCCCATGCCTGAGCAGACGCAAAGGCAATCTTGCGCCTCAGCTCAGATGGTAGTTCAGCAGTGGGTTTATAGCCAAGATCATGGTTGGCTTCACTCCACGCGTGCTGAAATAATGTCTTGAGTTGCAGTTCAAAAAACAAAGGCATCTTTAGCGCATCAGCGTCGAGAACATCGTCGGGAATGAGCAAAATATAATGCCTCCCGAAATACGTAAATTCATAGTCGGAGTCTGGAACGACAGCTCTGAATTCTATGGCGTGAAAGTACTTCTCGATTTCTCGGCTGAGGATGTCGATGTCATCCTTGTAGAATGCGATAATCCTAGCTCCGATTTGGTCTTGAATTTGATTCAGTGGATCGGAGTACTTCGGCTGGCCGTTCTCCACCTTGGCAGCTTTAGCAACAAATCTATCCACTGATTTCGCGCGAGCAGAAATCCTGTCTATCCTTGGGGTGCCCTCTAAGCACTCCTTTATAAATTTTTCAAGGCGTACTGCTAGGGGTTCAAGTACCTCACGAAACCGCTTTCCATAAAGATCGGCAAGTTCACTCATGATGCCGTGGTCCTTAGTCGTTCATTAACGACCTTTCCGCGAGTGGTAAAGCTGTATTCTTCCTCGGCGATGCGCTCCTTCGTGAAGCATTCCTCAAATCGGCCGGCAGGCGCTGTTAAAATTGCACCATTGCTGATTTGTAGTGAACGATACCTGACGTGCTTTGCGAATTCCTCAGTAGAAAACTGGAACTGGCTAAACCGTAGAGTAGGGTCTGAAAGTGTTGCTGTGAGAGCGTCACGTGTTTTTTCCGAGAGCGCAAATCGTTCCGCAAAATTTTCCATGCTGATCATTTGTCTATTAAGTGACCGTGCAAGCCGTGCGGCGGCGCAGAGTTCATCCTTTATCTCCAGGTCGTCAGTACTGTCTATTGTACGCTTGATCGCCAGGGCCAATCGACGTGTTCCTGTTGCTGACGTGGTTTTGAAATCCGAGCAAAGAAACTCCCGTATCCAGTAGCCGGAAACGGCGACTGACTTATTGGTGATCTGCTTGTCTGTCGCCTTTCCCACCCAGAAATCTGAATCAAAACTACTCCCATCATAAACCACAGCCTTATATGATGCGGCGTTTCTCATGAACACACGTTCAAGCAGCTCAACTCGCAAGGCATTTTGTTGCTCTTCAGCAACAATTCCAAAGTCTGCCGGAAAGCGCGAGATGTAGGCTCGGTGCGTTCCGTTGTCTTGCCCCAAAACAATGAACAGAAGCCCGAGACCGGACCGCCGAGTGGTGACAATTTGCAGTCGTCTGGCAATTACCCGGGCATTATCGAGAGTAGGTACCCCGAGGAGCGTTATGATGTCATTACGCCTCTGGTTGATCTGTTGGCCTACGGGCGTTGGGAGAAAGGCAATGTCGATGTTGCAATCGTCTGGTGCCTTATCGAATACAACAGACAGCATGTCAAAAAGGTTCCCGGACAACGGGAGGGCAGTACCTCCAATTTCCGGTTGTATTTCCTCATTCTTGCTAGGATGTACAAGAAAGCTGAAAACGGCGGAGATCTCCATTTTCCCTCCCTCGGTATATGCGCCCTCCCTAAAGTGACAGCAGGAGCCAACACACCGAGGACCTTTGTGTTTGGCTCAATACCGAATCAATGGCTCCACTTTGCTGAACTTTGCTCTTATACCAGATATTCAATTACTTGGAAAGGAATGTCGCAAAAGCCGTGCTCAAGCATCTAAACGGGTTGCAGGGGTTACCGGATTTGGATTGGCTATCAAGGCCAAGACTGGATGCAAAGGCCTGATTGCAGCCCGGATACAGACCATCGTGAGTATTCGCCTTGTCCGAGGATGTCGCTTTTCTTGAGCCCGGCCATCTCCTCCATGGCACGGTTCCAGGCTATTACCTTCTTCTCCCGGTCTATGACAACGGTAGCGTCAGGCAACAGAAATTGACAATTCTGTGTGTTTTGTTATTGTTCATAAAAACGACACACTGCGAGGTGACAATGAAGACTGTGCGCGTCAATATCAGCCTTCCCGAGGAGCTTCTTAAAGAGATCTCTCGCGAGATCGGGCCGAGAAAAAGAAGCCGGTTTATCGCTGGAGCCATCGCCCGGTCTCTTAAGGAGCAGAGGGACCGAAGGCTCGCAGCCGAATACGAAGCCGCCGCCGCTGAGACTTCCAGTATCAATCGAGAGCTTGAGGGAGTCGTAGGCGATGGGCTCGATTGAACGAGGGGACCTCTTTCTGGTTAATTTCGATCCCACGGCCGGGGCTGAGGCCAGGAAGATCCGTCCCGCCGTTGTGGTTTCCAATGACATCAACAATGCCCATTCACCCATTGTGTCGATTTCTCCCGTCACATCGAAGCTGTCCCGCATCTATTCCTTTGAGGTGGAAATCCCCGCTCAAACAGGGGGGCTGGATCTTCGCTCAAAGGTGATGATCAACCAGACGAGAGCCGTGGACAAAGTCCGCCTTCTCAAAAAAATCGGCCGCCTGCCGGAGAGCGTCATGCGGGAAGTGGACCGCGCCTTGAAATTGCATTACGATCTACCCTGATCCTGTATTTTCTGTTAATCCCCGGATCGGGTCCGGGGCAGGCTCTGTTAATCCTGTCCAAAAAGATTCCTGGAAAATCCCGACCATTCTTCTTAAGAAAGAATTTTCTTCAAATTCCTTCCCAAATGTTGCAAAATCGCACTGTTTTCGTCTGCAGTTCGTTTAAAGGAGTGCCGGTTGGCAGTATGTGATCGAAAACTTTACACCATGAAGCTTAGGGGCAAAGCCTTCGAGCTGGGCCGCCGCACGCTCATCATGGGTATTCTCAACATCACGCCCGATTCTTTTTCGGACGGGGGCCGGTTCGCCGACTATGAACGGGCGCTCGCCCAGGCCTTCGAGCTGATCTCGGCGGGCGCGGACATCCTGGATGTGGGGGGCGAATCGACAAGGCCCGGATCGGACCCCGTGCCCATTACGGTGGAGATCGAGCGGGTGGTTCCCATTATCCGTGCAGTGCGTGAGAGGAGCGACATACCTATATCGATAGATACAACCAAGTCCGAAGTGGCCCTCCAGGCCCTTTCGGCGGGCGCAGACATAATCAACGACGTCAGCTCCCTGCGGTTCGATCCCGGTATGGCACGGGCCGCCGCTGAATCGGGGACGCCGCTCATCCTGATGCACATGCTCGGCGTCCCTCGTACGATGCAGGTCAACCCGGTTTACGAAAGCGTCATCTCGGAGATAATAGCATTTCTGGAGGAGCGGATGCGGTTTGCCGCCCAAAACGGGGTAGAGCGCGGGCAAATAATAATCGATCCTGGCATCGGTTTTGGCAAAACAGTTACACACAATCTCCACATAATAAAGAACCTTGATTCTTTTTCGTGCATGGACCGCCCCATACTGCTTGGGGCCTCGCGCAAGAGATTTATGGGCACGGTTCTTGGCCGCACCGAGGGTGAAAGGGAGTTGGGCACCGCCGTCGTGAATGCTTTTGGTGTTGCGGCCGGCGCCCATATCCTCCGGCTGCACGACGTTGCTTTTCATCGTGAAGCGGTTCGATTGGCTGAAGCTGTCCGAAGCGGGTATTTTCCCGGAAACTGAGAAATCCCTGCGAAAGTGGAGCGATTCCCCTTGAAGGCCCTTTTTTCGGGTGTTATGGAGGTTATATGAGTGAGCTTTTCGGGACCGACGGAATTCGGGGCATTGCAAACGTCTTTCCAATGACTACGGACCTGGCGATGAAGGTCGGGTTCAGCACTGCCTATATTTTCAAAAGAGATCACCGCCGTCCAAAGATCATCATCGGCAAAGATACCCGCCTTTCCGGCTACATGATCGAGAATGCCATCACTTCGGGAATCTGCTCGATGGGGGTCGACGTGCTGCTGGTCGGACCGCTCCCGACTCCGGGCATAGCGTTCATTACGAGCAGCATGCGCGCCGACGCCGGCATAGTCATTTCCGCCTCGCATAACCCTTACGAGTATAACGGCATCAAGATATTCGGAAGCGACGGTTTCAAACTTCCCGACGAAACCGAAAAATACATGGAAGACCTTATCCTGAGCGGCGAAATAGAACGGCTGCCCAAGCCCCCGGCATCCGAGATAGGCCGGGCGCGGCGCATCGACGACGCTCAGGGGCGCTATATCGTCTATCTTAAAAACACATTTCCACGGGACCTCACCCTGGAGGGGCTCAAAATCGTAATCGACTGCGCGCACGGGGCCGCATACCGGGTTGCGCCCGATGTTTTCGAAGAACTCGGGGCCGAAGTGATCCTTACCGGCGACAGGCCCAACGGAAAAAACATAAACAGGGATTGCGGCGCTCTTTATCCCGAGCTTATGGCCTCAATTGTTCGCGAGCACGGAGCCAACGCCGGTTTTGCCCTGGACGGGGACGCGGACCGGTTGATTCTGGCCGATGAAAAAGGCGAAATACTCGATGGCGACCAGATCATGGCCATCTGTGCCAAGCACTACATCGAGCGCAATACTCTCAAAGACAAAACCGTTGTCGCAACAATCATGAGCAATCTGGGGTTCGAGGTGGCCATGCGCAGGCTGGGCGGGCGCCTTGTAAGGACGCCGGTCGGCGACAGGTATGTAGTGGAGCAGATGCGCCAGAATGGTTACAACTTCGGGGGCGAACAGTCCGGGCACATGGTCTTTCTCGATCACAGCACCACCGGCGACGGCATCCTCTCGGCGCTCCAGGTGCTTGCCGTTATGCTTAACGAGGGGCGCCCCCTGTCGGAACTCAAGGCAATCATGGATCAATACCCTCAAAAGCTGGTGAACGTTCCAGTCGACGTTAGAAAACCTATAGACCAGGTCCCG
>JBEKXG010000084.1:0-11407 GCA_049512295.1 Syntrophobacteraceae bacterium | reverse complement strand
CTTTTCAACTGGGGCAATGCGCTATGGAAGCTTGCGGCCCTGCGTGAAGGGCCCGACCGGGAAGCCCTGCTGAAGGAGGCCGCTGAAAAGTACGCCAAAGCGGTGGAGATCAAGCCTGACAAACACGAGCCGCTTTTCAACTGGGGTGCTGCGCTCAGGGAGCTTGCGGACCTTAGTGAAGTGCCCGACCGGGAAGCCCTGCTAAAGGAGGCCGCTGAAAAGTACTCCAGGGCAGTGGAGATCAAGCCCGACTTCCACGAGGCGCTTTTCAACTGGGGCAATGCGCTTTGGAAGCTTGCGGACCTGAGTGAAGGGCCCGACCGGGAAGCCCTGCTGAAGGAGGCCGCTGAAAAGTACGCCAGGGCGGTGGAGATCAAGCCCGACAAGCACGAGGCGCTTTTCAACTGGGGCGGTGCACTAACGAGTCTTTCATATCTCTACAAAGGCGGGCAAAGGATTGAAATCCTCGAAGCCGCCCTGGACAAAGTAAAACGTGCTGAAGATCTCAAACCGGGAGCGGGTATCTACAATATGGCATGCGTTTATGCTTTGCTTGGTCAGAAGAAGAATGCTCTCGCTGCTTTGGAGAAGGCCATAGAGAGTGACCTTCGGCATAGTGAAATGGCTGCCGGAGACGAAGATTTCCGTTCTTTATGGGCGGACAAAGCCTTTAGAGCTATTATTGCGACATAGGCCAGCAAGTGTTTGAGCATACGTGGGGCCGTCATTGAAGATGACTTTACAGAAACGCAGCTCTCGTTTGAGTTGAGTTCTTGAAAATTCGACCTATACCCCGGCAGATAATTAACCTTTTGCAGACCTTAATTTTCAGAGGATATGAGTTGTATATCCTTATGGCCGCAGGGAAAAGAAAGAAGGTTTCAACACCCGTGCGCGAGTCTATTGGAGAAAAGCTTGACCGGATGGAGCGGGAAATTTTCGAGAAGAAGATGCGCGAGTCTTACCTGGAGATGGCTGCTGAGAACCTCGTTACCGTAGATGAGTTCAAGCATCCGGATGCGGAGAACCTTTGAAATGGGAAAGGGTGAGCGTGAGCACGCAGGACTATTCGCCGTCACCAAGGGCGGAAAACAGTTCCGCTTTTTCGTCGGCTGTAACTTCGTCCGACATGAACACAGCGTCTGGCTCCTCCGCGCATATCCGGTCCCTGCCCGAATTTTTCGCCTCGTATAGAAGCCGGTCGGCCCTGTCCACAAATCCGCGCGCCGAACACTCGTCGCTATAACGAAAAACGGCCACACCAAAACTGGCGGTTATGGTCACGCTCTCATTTTCAAAGGAAACCGGGTTGCAGCGAATGGTTTCGCGGAGCCGTTCCGCGATTTTTATCGACTGTCTGGTGGAGGCGCCGGGCAAAACAAGGGCGAATTCTTCGCCGCCGTACCGGCAGGGCACGTCAATAACCCGAACGCTGTCCCTGAGGATTTTGCCGACCCAGGCAAGAGCGGTATTGCCGCATTCATGTCCGTACATGGTGTTGAAATCTTTGAAATGATCCAGGTCGATCATGATCAGGCCGGTCGAAAGCTTCGTTCGCCGGGTCCTTTCCATCTCCATTTCGAGGGCTTTTTGCAAGTATCGGAAGTTAAAGAGGCCCGTAAGCCCATCGACGAAGGAAAGCTCCTCGAGTTTGCGGCACTGTTCGCGCAGGCGCTCAATTTCCTCCATCAAGGAGCACTGTGCTAAAGCCGGGCACCTGATTGCCGCCAATCCCCGCTCGACGTCCTCGAGTTTATGCAAAGCCCTCCTCCAAAGCAACCACGGTAGTCGTGCCTCTTATTATACCAGTACCCCGCACACTTCAAGAAACTCCGCTTCAGCAGCCCCTTCGGTTCGATCTTTTTCCAGTCTCACCGTCTGAAACGGAAAGACCGGGAAATCCACGCAGAACCTGATCCACCTGTTCGGATGGGCTTGCGAAAGGCGATTGCCGTTGAGGTCTTCAAATGAACCGAGCAAATGAGAGGCGCTGGCACCGTTCGGATACATAAACTCAAGCCTTTGGCCCGGGATCAGCCTGGATCTGGCCTCAAGAAATATCTTCCCCCAGGCCCCGCCGTCCGCCGACAGTGAATCGCAATCCGGGCAGGGACGTACGATGCCGGCCAGGGTATGGGTCTGGACATATGCAATCTGAGTTTCGACATCGGAGGAGCGTATTTGGGCATTCCCGAACAGATTGCCTTTTGTGTAGGGGCGATGACTGACCTTTTGCAGGTCTTCGATCCAGGCCGGTTCGGCCCTGTAAGGGGTGCACCGGTCCATGCATCTGTCGATCGCCTGCCGGTAGGCCCTCGTTACGCTCGCCAGGTAGAGCGCTCCTTTCATGCGGCCTTCGATTTTGAACGAATCTACGCCAAGGCGGGCCAGCGCGCCGATCTCATCGAGCAGGCAGAGGTCTTTGGAGTTGAAGATATAAGTTCCGCGAGAATCCTGCTCGACCGGGAAAACCTCACCGGGCCGCTTTTCCTCGACCAGCCCCCAGGACCACCGGCACGGTTGAGTGCAAAAGCCGCTGTTTGCGCTCCGGTTGCCCCCTTTTTGCACCGGGGGGCGCAGGGGACTGCCGGGGGGATTTAGAAAGGAACTCATCAGGCAGCGGCCCGAATAGGACATGCACATAGCCCCGTGGACGAACAATTCGATTTCGGCCTTCGATTCTTTTGCAATTTCGGCTATCTCGCGAAAGCTCAATTCACGGGCGAGATTTATCCGGCGCACTCCCTGCTCCTGCCAGAACTGCACACTCGAGGAATTGGTCGTATTTGCCTGGGTGCTGAGATGAATCGGGATTTGCGGGGCGTATTTGCGGGCAAGCAGCAGCACGCCAGGGTCAGAGATGATGAGAGCGTCGACCTTGAGATCCTGGAGATATTCGAGGTACGGGGGGATTGTCTTCAGGTCGGGCTGGCGCGCAAAAATATTGACGGTTACATAGATTTTTTTGCCGAGCCGATGAGCGATAAAGCTTGCCGCCGCGAGTTCCTCGGTGTCAAGATTATGAGCAAGACCGCGCAGCCCGAAATCTTTTCCGGAAGCATAGACTGCGTCGGCGCCGTACAAGAGGGCAATCCTCAGCTTTTCCAGACTGCCGCCCGGTGACAGCAGTTCGAGCCTTGATGTACTTGTTTGCGCCGCTCTATCCATGGCTGCCAAATCTTTCAGGGATTTCGGGACTTTCAGGGATTTCGGGAACAATTCACCCACCGGCCACATTTTAAACTGATCGCGATTATTTGACAAATCCCTCGTCGCCATATACTTATCCTTAGTTTCCGGACGAACACCGGGCTGCAAAATCATTTTTAACGGGAGCGAATCCATAGAGACCACAAGCAATTCTCATTCCATTTCCGCGAGCCGGGAGCGCAACCGGATTGCATGGCTTAAGCTCAAGCTGATACCAGGGCTGGGGAACAGGTCCATACTGCGCCTCGTGGAGGTTTTCGGGTCTGCCGAAAGGGTCCTTGCGGCGGGACTCAAGGATTTATACGAAACCGGCCCGGCCCGGGACAAGCCGATCCAGGCGCTTGCCGCAAAGCAGTTTGTCAGGGATCCGGAATCGGAATGGGCCAGGATCAAAAGCAACAATTTTCGGCTCATATGCATCGGTGATGATGATTATCCCTCAAACCTGCTCAAAATCCCGGACCCTCCCGCCGTTTTGTTCTCGTCGGGCGCGCTCCTGCCTCGAGACCTGGTCTCCATTGCCGTGGTGGGTTCCCGATACGCCTCCCCCGGGGGAATCATATTTGCCGAAAAATTGACCTCCGATCTGGCCCGAAGCGGGGTTACGGTCGTGAGCGGCTTTGCGCTCGGCATCGACTCCGCCGCGCACCGCGGGGCGCTCAAAGCCCGGGGAAGAACGCTTGCCGTTCTGGGTTGCGGGCTGGATGTGAACTATCCGTCTATCAACACCGATCTCAGGCAGGAAATAGCCCTGGCCGGAGCCTTGCTGACGGAATTTCCACCAGGCACGCCCCCCTCCTCGGGCAATTTCCCGTCGAGAAACCGCATAATCAGCGGCCTCTCGCTCGGCGTTGTCGTAGTGGAAGCCGCCGAAAGGAGCGGTTCGCTGATAACCGCCCGTTTTGCCCTGGAGCAGGGCCGGGAAGTTTTCGCGGTCCCCGGGATCGCTCAGAGCATGCGGAGCAAGGGTACGCACCGGCTTATCAGGCAGGGCGCAAAGCTGGTTGAAGGCGTCGAAGACGTTTTGGAAGAAATCCGTCCCCTTATCCGTCCTGCACACTCTCCCCCGCCCCTCCCGGATCAAGTCCGGGACAGGCTCTTTAGCAAAGGGGAGACAAAACACGGGGGGACCGCCGGGGTGGAAAAGTCGGGCAGCCCTGGCCCATTACCGGAGGCTGGTCCGGGAGAAACAATTCTTTTGAGAATTTTGGACAAAGTTCCGAAACATATTGATGAAATAGCTCAGGAGGCAAAAATTCCCGTGCAACGCGCCGCCGCGATACTTCTCGAATTGGAACTCAGGGGGCTTGTCTGCCAGTTGCCGGGAAAGTATTTTATCTCTGAGCTGTTATAATGAATAAAGGGGTAATCTTTAGATGTCAAAATCGCTTCTGATCGTTGAATCGCCCACCAAGGCGAAAACTCTTGAACGCTATCTGGGCAAGGACTTCATCGTCAAGGCCAGCGTCGGTCATGTCAAGGACCTTCCCGGAAATAGACTCGGGATCAACCTCGATGAGGAATTCAAGCCGGAATACCAGGTTATGCGGGGGAAGAAGAAAATAATAGAGGACCTCAAAAAGGCCGCCTCCAGGGCGGATGCCGTCTATCTGGGCCCGGACCCGGACAGGGAAGGAGAAGCAATCGCCTGGCATATCGCTGAAGAGATCGGCGTCACGGACAAACCGGTTAAAAGAGTTCTCTTCTACGAGCTTACACGAAAGGCTATCACCGAAGCCATCGGGAAGCCAAACGAACTCAACCGCAAGCTCTATGAGGCGCAGCAGGCACGGCGAATCCTTGACCGGCTCGTCGGATACATGATCTCGCCTCTTTTGTGGGAGAAAGTGAGGGCGGGCCTCAGCGCGGGCAGGGTGCAGTCGGTTGCCCTCAGGCTGATTTGCGAGCGGGAAGTGGAAATCCACGGTTTCGAGAAGCAGGAATACTGGACAATCGAAGCCCGGCTCAGTCCGCAGCCCGATTCATCTTCCGGTCCGATGCCCTTTTCGGCTCAGGTGATCCGGTGCAAAAAGAAAAAGTGCGTTATCGGCTCTCAGGACGAGGCTGAGCGCCACGTGCAGGCGCTCAAATCGGCCCTCTACCGCGTGAGCGGGGTCGAAAAAAAGCAGAGGCATAAAAGCGCATCCCCTCCTTTTATTACCAGCACGCTCCAGCAGGACGCCGCGCGCAGATTTCACTATTCGGCCAAGCAGACAATGAGCATAGCGCAGAGGCTCTATGAAGGAATCGAGGTTGGGCAGGAGGGCGCCGTGGGTCTCATCACCTATATGCGTACCGACTCAACGAGACTTTCTCAGGACGCGGTGCTGGCGGCAAGAGAGTATATTGTGAAGAGGTGGGGAGACACATACCTGCCTGCAAAACCGATCTTCTACAAATCCAGGCAGGGCGCTCAGGGTGCGCACGAAGCGATCCGGCCAACGGAGGCCGGCCGCACTCCGGAAAGCGTCAAAGCGTACCTCTCCAAGGAGCAGTTGAACCTCTATACCCTGATCTGGAAAAGATTTATAGCCTGCCAGATGGCCCCTGCCCTGATAAATCAAACTACGATAGACACTCAGGCGGGCGACTACACTCTTAGAACGATCGGGTCTGTGATCGTTTTCCCTGGATTTCTGGCCCTCTACGAAGAGGGAAAAGATGATTCGGAAAACGGCCAAGCGGAAGAGAGGCTGCCGGACCTTTCTGCAGGCCAGCCCCTCGACCTTCTCGGAATCGATCCGAGGCAGCATTTTACGCAGCCTGCGCCAAGGTACACGGAAGCCACCCTGATAAAGACCCTGGAAGAGCTTGGAATCGGAAGACCCAGCACTTACGCCACAATTATATCCACTGTCGTGGAGAGGGAGTATGTTTTGCGTCAGAAGCAGCGGCTGCTTCCAACCGAACTGGGAATGATAATCAACCGGCTTGTCTCGACGAATTTTCCAAACATAGTTGACGTGAAGTTTACCGCCGGAATGGAAAAAGACCTCGATGAAATCGAACATGGCGGGCGCCTGTCTCAGCATGTTTTGAGCGATTTCTACGGCCCTTTTTCAAAGACCCTGAACACCGCGCGCAAAGAAATGACCAACCTCAAGAGTTCAGGCCTGCCCACGGAACTGAAGTGTCCGCGCTGCGCCAAGCCCCTTGCCATCCGTTTGAGCCGCAACGGCCCTTTTCTGGCGTGCAGCGGATACCCGCAATGTTCGTTCACCTCGGATTATGAAAGGGATGAAAAGGGACACATTCATTCCGTCGAGCACAAACAGCCGGCCCTTACCGGCGAGATGTGCGAAAAGTGCGGCAAACCCATGGCGCTCAAGCATGGCCGCTACGGCGCTTTTCTCGCCTGCACCGGATATCCGGGGTGCCGGAACACGCGGCCTGTTTCCACCGGTATCGGCTGTCCGCGCGAAGGGTGCGGCGGGGAACTGGTGGAACGTATGAGCCGGCGGGGGCGCTTTTACGGCTGTAATAAATATCCGGCGTGCAAAATGCTCTTTCAGGGCGAGCCGGTTCAGGAAAGCTGCCCGTCGTGCAATGCGCCTGTTCTTTTTCGCAGGCGGGGAAAGACGGGGACGGGCACTCTTTTTTGCATCAATCCCTCCTGTAAGTTCAAGAGGAAAGAAGAACCGGAACAGGAACTGGCGAGCGGCGGTGAATGACAACAGTGAACAGTGAGCAGTGAGCAGTGAACGGCTTAGCGCCGCCTGCTCACACTCTACGGTGATCAGCGATGGCCCTGGTTGAAGCGGTCCCGATAATCGGCCCTCAGATTATTGCCCTCATACTGGGGTGCGTCCTGGGCAGCTTTTACAATGTCGTAATTTACCGGTTACCATCAGGTCAGTCGATCGTGCGGCCGGCTTCGAGGTGTCCGGCCTGCGGGAATGCGATTGCTGCCTATGACAACATCCCGGTGCTGAGCTATCTTTTGTTGGGCGGCAGGTGCCGCCGCTGCAAAGCTCCGATTTCTGGGAGATATCCGATTGTGGAGGGTATGAGCGGCCTCCTGGCGCTCCTGCTGTTCCGCCGCTATGGGCTTCATCCTCAACTGGCAATCGAGTTCATCTTCTGTTCGCTTTTGCTGATAATTGCCATGATCGACCTCGATACCGGCATCATCCCCGATATTTTGTCCCTGCCCGGCATCGTGCTGGGCCTGGCGCTCTCCTTCTTCACGCCCCGGCTTTCCTGGTGGGATTCGCTTCTCGGGATAATTCTGGGTGGGGGGATCTTCTACCTGATCGCGACGCTGTATACGCTTATCCGGCGAAAAGAGGGACTGGGCGGGGGCGATATAAAGCTGCTCGGGATGATAGGGGCTTTCCTCGGGTGGAAGGGGGTCGCATTTACCATCCTGATATCGTCGGTTTCGGGCACGATTATTGCTTTACCCCTGATGTGGCGGTCCGCAAAAGGCCTTGGCTCAGAATTGCGGTACGGCCCCTTTCTGGCTTTTGGCGCCGTGTCATACATCTTTTGGGGCCGGCTTTTCTACCACTGGTATTTTTCCGATCTGCTCGGGATGTAGGAAGAGATGACGCGCAAGTGCTTCTTCGTGCCCGAAGGCGCCCCGGACACGGAAATCTTCGATCTCCCGCCGCTCCTTTCACGACAGTTGGACAGAGTTTTGCGCGCAAGAGCGGGAGAATCCATAGAGTTGCTTGACGGGCGGGGATCCGCCTGGGTATGCCTGATCACTGGAATTCGCAGGGGAACTGTCAGCGTTCGTTTGATCGGGAAGCTCGAGCGCCCGGCGCACGAATCGCCGCTGCAGATCACGCTTGGCCTCGCAATGGCCCGCTCTGAAACGATGGACCTGGTGATAAGGCAGGCAACCGAACTGGGCGTTTTGCGCCTGTCTGTTTTCCGGGCGCTAAGAAGCCAGTACGGTCTTTCCGGAAAACAGTCCGAAAAGAAAAAGGAGCGCTGGTCCAGGATAGCGGGCGAGGCGATTTGCCAGTGCGGGCGGGCAAGAGCGCTTGAGATCGAGATTTTCGAGGACCTGGACCGTTTTCTGGCTTCATTTGAGGTTGAAGATTGGGCCGCGGAGGACAGTCTGAAAATATTTGCGCTGGAACGCGAGGCCCCTAATTCGATCAGGGATTTGCGGGGCGAACCGGGGCCGGATATTCACCGGATTTTGGCCGTTGTCGGCCCCGAAGGCGGGTGGGACAGCGTGGAAAGTTTAGCGCTGACAGGCGCCGGATTCAAGCCGGTGAGCCTTGGGCCCAGGACGTTGCGCCTGGAGACGGCTGCTGTGGCCCTTGTAAGCTCCATCCAGCTTTTGTGGGGCGATATGGGTGAGATGCACGGCGGCAGTTGAGGGCTTGCAGAGTAAAATTAGACTGGCCAGGGGGGTACGTAAAATGAGGTGCGCCAAATGCGGCTATGTCAGTTTCGATTACCTTTCCGAATGCAAAAAATGCCGAGCCAACCTCGCGGGCACCAGAGAGGTTCTCGGGTTTCTTGCCGCAAAACCTGCGGTCCCGTCCCTGCTGGGACCTCTTTTCAGGGACTATGAGCCTCCCGCCAGGCAGGAGAGCGGCGCCATGCAGAGCGACATCTCCACCGCGTTGGGCCTCGGAGATAAGGCAGACGGCGCCGTGCAGAGCGAAATCTCCACCGCGTTGGACCTCGGAGATAAGGCCGGCGGCGGATTCTGGCGGGCAGAGCATGGAAGCGGCGCGCCGGAAATAACTTCGGCCATTGCGCACCCCGATGAGGCGGGGGAAGATTTCAGCCTGCTCGACCTCTCGGATGAGGAACTCGAACTGCTCATCGATGAAGAACCCTTCGCAACCGGCACAGAGCAGGCCGGCATGCAGGGAAGCAGTTCGGACGGTTCGGGCGGGAGCGTTCCCGGGCCTTTTTCGCCGGCTGAACCGGCGCCCCCCGCCTTCCAAACCGGACCCGGAGAGGACAAAACACCTTCAGCGGCAGGAACGGCGCAGGACGAACTGCTTTCGGACCCGGACCATGATCTGCCGCTGCTTGAGGACAAACGGCAAGCCGCCCCCACCGGTGAGCCGATTCCGAAACTCACGGGCGATCTGCCGGGACTGAAGGAGGAAGGGCCCAAAAGCGCCCCTGCAGAATTCCGGGCGCCGCCCGAGCAAGCCGCGCCGAAGCCGGAGGAATCCACAGACGATTTTGTAATCGAGCTTTCGGAAAACGACCTTGATATTCTGCTTCGCGAACTGGGCAGCTCCCTAAAAGGCGAAGCCGAACAGGAAAGCAAGGGACAAATAAAGCGGCCGGAGACGCGAAGAGATTAATAAATTGGAATTGACACCCCTCGCCGATTCCGTTAGTATTCGAGGGGTTGTGGCGAGGTAGCTCAGTCGGTAGAGCAGTGGACTGAAAATCCTCGTGTCCTCAGTTCGATTCTGAGCCTCGCCACCAGAAATTCGGAAGGGTTACGGTAGGTTAGCTACTGTGACCCTTTCTCTTTTCGGTGGGAAATTCGGTGACTGTAACCAAATTTGTAACCGTTTGGCAGGAAAGATACTCTTGCTGCTTTTGTGCAGCCAATTTCAGATCACGGTCATTGACGATGTTATACCGATCAAAAACGTCCCTTGTCCGATGTCCAGAAACCTTCCTAGCTATCACTTCGGGGATCTCCGCACGGGTCATGTTTCGAACAGCGGTTCTCCTAAAATCATGAAAGATTTTCTCGCTGATTTTGGCTGTCTCACAGGCTTTCGCCCAAGCCTTGCGGAAATTATTGATTTTGCCGTTGCCCCTCCTGTTGAGGAACACGTAAGGATAGAGGTTGGGGCTTCCTTTTCGAATCTCCCACTGTTTTTCAAAAACCTCCTTCACCTCGTCATCCATGTAGATCGTCCTAGCATCATCGTTTTTTGTCTCACCGGGGTTCAAGTTGACAACGCCATTTTTCCGGTCAATTTGCGACCATCGCAGATGGATGACTTCAGAAAACCTCCAACCCGTTCTGTAACCAACTGTAACCACCCCTTTAAGGTAATCGGGTAGGGCATCACGGAGAGCCACAAACTGGTGGTGCTCGAAAAATCCCTTGCGGACATTGTTCTCTTTTAACAAATGGATCGCTGGCACCCGGTCAACCTTCGGAGGGGTGCAGACCGCTCCCAAACGCAACATCCGCTTCAATGCAGCCAATTCCCGGTTGATAGTTGCGTTTGCTGCACCTTCTTCAAGGCGACCCTCGATATACTTATTTACCCTCGCTGTACTGATGTCAGTGGCTCGATATCCCGCAAAAAAACCTTTTAAGTGCTCAAGGCTTACCTCGGCTCTCCTGATACTTTTTCTCTGATTAATCCGGTAATCGGTCAAAAAGTCTCCTGCAAGCTCATCGTATTTCACCTTCTCGAAAATGACACCGGGTAATTTACCTTGGGCAATTTCTCCCTCCCGGCGCTCCAAAAGCTTTTTTGCGACCATCTTTTTCTCACTTTTGGAGCTTTCATAGTACGGCTTGCTATTTTTGTAATACTTGAGCCACCAAATGCTGCCTCGTTGGTAAAGTATACCCATAGAGTCTTTCCTCCTATTTGATCGGCTGAAATTCTAAAATCCTGTTAAATCCTGCCCTTGAGCTATCATTGTGATGTTCCACCATCCTGCTCAGTCCCGCCTCCTTTTTCTCTGACCTTCTGCCTGTACCAATCCAGCGGTCTTGCCAGTTTGGTCACGCACAGTAAATTTAGGCTGACACCTTCCCGCTTGGCTTCATCCAAAAGCTCAGAATGCAGGCTATCAGGCACCCTTACCGATATCATCTTCGTTGTCACCACCCCCTCTCAATTATGACATTATATAAGATAGCATATATAATGTCAACAACATTCGATACCGGGTAATCACAATAGGCATAATAACCACTATAGGATCAGTGAGCTTGACTTTACTGACTCTGAACTGACAGCGTAATGACTACTTGGCAGCACACAGAGACTCGAAAGAGGTTCAGACTCCCCCCACGATAAATATCCCAAGTCTACCCTCCAGAATGCCCTACAATCGATTTTTTAGGCTAAACCGGAGTCAAGTACGTCCAGAATCTGCGTTTGTCCATATGTTGGGAATCAGAATAGACAGTCCGGAATGAGGGGGTTTTTTTCAGAATAGATTGACAGGCAGGCGAGTATTGTCGGAATAAATGGGCCTCACAAAAGAGGCCTTTTTTATTGGGAAGGGC
>JBEKXG010000083.1:0-11551 GCA_049512295.1 Syntrophobacteraceae bacterium | reverse complement strand
ACTACATTCGGTTCTTGGCATTTAGAAAAAATCGCTCTCGCAATAACAACAACTTACCCGCAGTCTGAGACCGAAAGAGGGTCAAAACACGTCAAAAAAACTTCCAACTGCGGAAGTTGGGTCAGTGCAAATAATCGCCCGCGAAATCCCAAATCCGTTCACCGAAGAGACGCAGAGGAAAGCTTAAGCTGGTTTATCATCCTGTTAATTCTATTCATCCTGTCTAAAGCTTTTGGGGTTCTCCGCGAACTCTGCGCCTCTGCGGTGAAGGTGTACCCCAAACCAACTCTCCTGAAAGATAAGCCATGATCGCCAAAACCTACACCTGCCCTATTCTCGGCATCGACGCCATAATCTGGTCAGTCAATTTATCGGCTCTAGTCCGAAGTCCGGTCGAGGTCAAGGTGGATCCAGCTTCGGGCCTGCCCGGCTTTGCCATAGTTAGGTACTGTTTAACACAGCTCGGAACGTAGATTTTTTTGGCGGCACTGCATACAAGAGAATGATCTTGACCATCTATACCTTGTTTAGGATGAGATCTTTCAGTTCGGTAAGCCTGGAGATTCACCGCAGGGAGTCGCGTGCGTTAAGTTCTGCAAATTGGTCGATGCATGCTGGTCTCTAGTTTTTGGGTATGGCTGAGTGAAGCCGCGGAGGACCGTCGAGAATGGGTCCTTGGATCTTATCCAGAACAATCAAAATATGTAGCAGGTACAAAAGAACGCATCCATTTGCGGCAAGAATCACACCAATCACCAGTCCGGGGATTAGATTGGAAACAAGCATTGATGTACCAAACAGAATCGTCAACAGGTTCATTGTCAACTGCGCTGCAAAGAGCTTCCCCAGCACCGGGAGAACGGGACCAAGCGGCTCTTCTGATTTTTTCAGGCGAGGAATACATATTGTCCACAGCGTGATGACACCGCCAAGGATATTGAGCACACCGACGAGAACCGTTAACGTCAGAACCAGAATCTCCGGAATAATGCAGGACACAATTCCAAGCGCAGCAAACAAGAGTCCGAACAAAATCATCAGCCATGTACGAGGAAACGGGCCAATCGGCGTACTTCCGGATGCAAGCATCTGAATCGCAAAAATCACCATCAGAAGTCCAAGCTGTGCACTCCCGGAAAAAGGAAGCAGACGCAAACTTACCGGAATCAGCAGGATGCCGAGAAGCAGCATGAAAGTACCCATCAGCAGAATCATAGCCTGATCGGCGGATAGCTCGACATCTCCCTTAGAGGGTTTTCCCGCCTCCGGATACGTGCCATAGATCTTCCGCAGAACACAAGCAAGATAGACAATTGCCACCCCATAAATCAGGACCACCGCTGCGGTCATGGGTGTTGTCAGCAGACTCTGTGTCCAAATAAGCAGTGCGACCAGCATCGACAACACATAGACCATACCGCATCCAAAAATCAGATGCCAAAAGACTCCCCCGTATTTTACCCAGGTCAGGAGCTTCTCTTTGGTAAAACACATCTGTAGAAGCAGCAGAAAACCTCCCGGGCCAAAACAGAGAATCAGCAGGATGCGGGGAAGCCGGCTCAAAAGATCAGGGACAAAACAGGTAACAATACCCACTGCGGCAATCACAACACCGACAGCTAGTAAAGGTATCGATCTGCGCATATCGCCAAACGGTGTTTTTCCAAGCGTTATTATCTGCAAAGCAAACATGACCAGGAGCAATCCGTAAAAACCGTTTTCATAGTAGGGGAGTGATCCTGCAGACACCGGAATAAGCAAGATTCCGGTGATCAGCATTATTATCCCGGCGATCAGCAGAATAACCACCTCAAGGGGAAGATCTGTTTCCTTTAAGATCCAGTGCTTTGTCATATTGTAAGGTCCTTTTACAATTGAAGGCACCACGGCAGGGTTGGGAGGACAGCCTCCCAATGCATGGCCTATCCTATGGGCGTCTGCTCCTTCCTGACTTCCCGCATCACTTGGTTTTTCAATATATCTTCATAGTCTGTTTGGGAATGAAAAAAAAGCGCTCCGAAATCCCCTGTCAGCGTAGCTTGCGCATTTCAGGCCGAACGACACCACCGACACTTTCGCGCTGGGTATTCACGCATCTATTGACACATACAAGACCATCGGCATTCCAGGCGGGACATTCGGCGTTGAGTTCCTGAAGGACGGTGGGAGTTCGCCTGACGCCGCCGCCGGATCCGTCCAGCAACTCACCACCATGGACGGGCCGCCGCCCCACTCCCGCCAGCAGCTTTACCAGCTATGGTGGCATCAGCGCCTGTTCGATGACAAGTTGATCCTGCAAATCGGCAAGGTAAACGGCTCCGGTATATTCGGCAACGTTCAGGTACCGGTCGCCATAAGCGACCCCCGCCTTCAGGATCACGATATCACCAACCTCCTGTTTGTGCCGGTGGGCCTCAACCCCACCCTGTTCGCCAGGTTGCCGTCCTATCCCAACACTGGTTACGGAGCAGTGGTTCACTATGCCCCCACCAAGGAGTTCTACGCTTCCTACGGACTTTTCGACGCCAACGGCATACATGGCAAGCAGACGGGACTCGATGCAGGACCGGACATCAACACCTACAAGTTACACATTGGAGAGCTGGGATATTCCTGGCGCCTGGGCGAAGAAAGAAAACCAGGCAGATTCGGGATCGGGGAGTGGTGGCAGACCGGAGAGCTTTACACGCCCGCTCTCACTACGGAAAACGGCGCAACCGGCTTTTATCTGTTTGCTAATCAGCGCCTCTGGTACCAACATCCGAACGTCGATGACGCGGGACTTATCGGTTACTCGCAATTTGGTCACACCGATGCCAATACACAGGCGGTCAAAACTTATTTTGGCGCCGGTCTCACCGGCCTCCGCCTTATCCCTGGACGGCCCGCCGATCAGGTGAGCATCGGTACGGCATGGTCCTGGCTGAACGGCATGCCCGGGGCCGGCGCGTTCTTCTATCCCGACGCGGCGTCGAAATCAACAGACCTCGGCAGCAACGAATTTATGTTTCAGGCCGTCTATCAGACGACTTTCTTTTTCAAGGTGCCCCGAGGTTTTTGGTCGCTCACTCCGGTGGCGGCCTACACCCTTATCCCCAACCCGGGGCAGCGTCCGGATTTGCCGGCCGCTAACGTAATATCTTTACGACTCGTCACGCTATTCTAACGAAAGCCTTGGCTGATATTCACTTCAAATAAGGAAAAAACACAACGTCACTTCTGCGGTAAGGGCTGCGTGGCCGCCGACGCAGCATCGGGCATGGGATTCGCTCTCAGTGAAGCGTTGCTGAAGGCCGGGTTGCCTTTATGTCGTAAGGGAATGCGGAGAGGCTTTCTCTGCGGGCATAGATCCACTAAGCCTTACGCTTTATGCGCCTCCGGTGCATGGGAGCCGGCGTGCGGTCAGGCTACCCAATGTGGAGGAGACGGGAGACCCCGAAAGGATCCTCTCGGCTCACTTCTACGGCGGATTGGAGGTATGGTGAAAAGCGCATCATCATGCTGGTTTTGAAAACTCACAAAGAATCAGGAGGCTGACCATGTTCAAATTTGAAGACAACAAGTGTTACAGGATGCCGGCCCATTTTGGCGGATGGGTCTTTGACCCTGACGAGCGGGCCTGTTATCATGATGTGGTAACTATAGGCTACACTTACACTACAGACGGAGATCGGCTCGCCGACTATCTTCCGGAAGGCTTCGAGTTGACAAAGCCGGAGCTGATGATCCAATTCCAGCAGTGCCGGCAGATCGACTGGATGGCCGGATCTTACTACAATCTGATTTGGGTTGCAGCTCCGGTGCGTTTCAACGGTCAACGTGATCGTCTGGAAGGAAATTTTGCCCTTGTGGTTTGGGAGAACAAGACCACGCCAATCCTGACGGGAAACCAGATGGGCATACCTAAAATCTATGCCGATATCGAAGACCTGCACATAGTTGCTGAGACGTACCGCACTCGTGCGAGCTACGAAGGCAGCACATTCTTGCAAATGGAAATGACAAGGCAAGAGCCGGTGGACGAACTACAGGTGAAAGCCCTTCAAACAGATCTGAATTCCTTTGGGTGGCGCTATGTTCCGAAGATAGGCGGTCCGGGAGCGGAATTGAGCCAGCCTACGCTCTTTCCAATGCGGAGCGAGACCGACAGCGCCTGGACGGGCCGCGGCACAGTCCAATGGAGAGAGTTGACGCGGGAGCAGAACCCGACGCAATGCCACATCATCAAAGCGCTGGCCGAGTTGCCCATGATCGAGATGGCCCCTGTCATAATGTTGAAAGGCCGCGTGGTCTTAATGGACTCGCGGGGACGTGTTCTTCAGTAGCACGCCCTGCTGTGCGGCCGGTATCCGCAAGCCCTGCGCCGCCACATCGATACAAGAACCGGCACAACCGTGCGCGAGCATGCGGTTTCGGTACGATGTGCTCCAGCTTACGAATATGGATCGCTGAGGTCTGTAGAACGAGTGGACCGAATTTGAGGAATCCAGGGATGCTCTTGTCTATTTCTAAATGCAATGCGGGGAGTCAGAGCCCGGAAAGGCACGACTCAATGATAATGAAGACCAGGAGGAGATCTGAGACATGAAAGAATATTATGAGAATAAAGTCGCAGTCGTAACCGGCGGAGCATCGGGAATCGGACTTGCATTGTGCGAATTACTTCTCTCGTTCGGTGCAAAGGCCGTCATTCTGGCAGATTTAAACGCTGAAAAACTGAAAACGGAGAGCGCAAGACTTGAGACTGCATACCCCGGAAGAGCACTGGGAATCCAAACCGATGTGACCAAGCAGGAAAGCGTTGCTGCAATGATCCGGCAAGCGGCAGAGTTCGGAGCCGGACAGATTCATCTCCTTTTCAATAATGCCGGACTCGGTTTGTTTAAATCGTTTGACGAAACGACAGATGCTGACTGGAAGTTCGCATTTGATGTCAACTTTTATGGCGCACTCTACGGTATCCGGGCGGTTTTGCCAATCATGCGTGCCCAGGGTGGTGGACATATCGCAAACACAGCCTCCGGTATCGCTTTTTCGCCAATGGCGTATCAGAGTATGTACAGTGCCACCAAGGTTGCGTTGGTCGGGCTTACCTGCTCGCTACGCTACGAGCTTTGGGACGAAAATATTCGCCTTTCCGTCGTCATTCCCGGGACTGTCGCCACTCCCATCTGGGATAATGTCGGGGGCGCTCCTGAATTTGCATTAACCCCGGAAGAGTCCGCTCGCGGAATTCTCAAGGGACTGGCGGCAAACGAGAGAATCGTCTTTGTTACCGATGCCGACCGCGAAGGTGCGGTCAACGCCTTCGATCCCGCAGCCTCGAAAGGTAAGGATGAATATTTTTTGAATAATGCCCGAATGAGAAGGAGCGGAAAAATGGCCCTTTGAAAGCGCTGGATGTCGATGTTGACGACCTCATCCAGTTTCCATCCGGGGTTTCCGGATGGACACATTCCAGCCGGCCTCAGCCGCCATTGCCGGCGGAAAATTGCCGGAAATAGAGCGAACTGCCGAAGCAGAGGGCCGACCCCATCGTAAAATAGATCACTGCGGCAACGTACCCGGGAAGAGGGAGATGGCGGAGCCCATAACCCATCAGCATCATAATCAAAATAAGAAAGTAGCTCCTCCAGCCCTGGAATGCGAAAAGACAAACGACTTCAGGTTTGCCACCGATCCGCTTGAGGTTTTTTTTGACGATGCGGGAAAATCCAAAATAGTAGACGATCAGACCCAGAGCAGGGCTCACGGCGGCAAGAACGAGGCTCAAAGGCCACGCTGAATGGTAAAGCCAGTAGCAGGCCACGGCAATGAGTCCTATACCCACTGAGAGCCACACCACTCCAGCGGCAAAGACCAGCCAGTTTCGGCGGACGGAGGGTTTGCAACTGTCAAAAGCTTTCCTCATCCCAGTCTCAGTTCGTAAGAGCGCAGTTTCTAATTTCCAGTTTTTAGTAAGGCCTCTGCCCTTCTGCGTGGGTCAAGGATTCTCATCTATTTTTTTCTCCCCGGAGACGATCGCAAGAAAGCTTGTTGGGCCCAGAACGGGGATACCCTCGAAACTTCCCAACGCTTTTAGATGCTCGTCACCGGAAACAATAAAATCAGCTCCTCCTTCCAGAGCGCAGGCCAAAAACACATTGTCGGAAGGATCTTCCCTGAGTACATCGACCTTTGTGCTTCCCGGTACTGCGATGGATATCCTGGCGATGTTTTTCAGAAACTCCTCCACTGTTTGAAAGGAAACTCCGCGTGTCTCCATGTATTTCCTGATCTTAGCCGAGCTGAGCACTCTCCAATGTTCTTTGAGTGTATCGGGGGAAAATATGAGCCGGATATTTCCATCTCGCTCCAGACGAAGAATCTGTGCAGGCGCACCGCCCGGGGAAAGAAGAGCGCTGACAACGACATTGGTATCGAGAACTACCCTCATCATCCCTTGCGCAATTCCCCAATAGCGTCATCCACCAGTTTTTCAACCTCTTTCGGTTGTTCGTCCTTCATCTTTTCCCAGATCTCATCGAGAGCGGCGTAAGCTTCTGTTCGCGCCTTGCCCGAGCGAACCACCTTAACGGGCTTAATGACAATGGCGCCGTCTCTGACGTCGATTTCCACGTAATCGCCTATGGCAAGCTCAACCTTTCTTCTGAGAGACCGGGGAATGGTGAGTTGGAAGTTCCGCCTGACTTTTATGAGTTCCATTTCGTCGTCGCTTTTCTTCTTCTTTCGGGGTTGAATCCCGGCTACTTTCACAAATACGCAATTTTTGAAATTACTAAATTACAATATCACAGAGTCTGGGTTTGTCAATCTTGGGCCGTGAAGGAAAGGAAACGTCAAAGCCCCGTTTCCGGGCTATCGAGGTGCCCCGGACCCAAGGCTGACGGCATCGCACATCGGGTGCGCAAAGCCATCTTTGTCCGCTCCGCGATCTGATCCCGGACGGTTCTGAGTACAGACGGATACTGACCTTTGGTGGCGATTCAAAGAGAAGGCTGCAAAGGAACGGGTGAGCGCCGGCCTCAGTTCGTAAGGCTCTGAATCGGGGCGGGGATGCGGCCGCCAAGGGAAATGAACTCGCCGGAGCTGTCAGTTCCAGGCACCGGGATAATTGTGGCTTCTCCGAGCAGGCCGCCGAACCAGGCTTTTTCTCCCGCTTTTTTCCCCGGAACAGGAATCAGCCTCGCGGCCGTAGTTTTCCTGTTTATTACCCCTATAGCCATCTCATCGGCTATTATCGCCGCAAGGGTTTCGGCTGAAGTATCTCCCGCCAGGGCAACCATATCCAGTCCGACCGAGCATACGCTGGTCATCGCTTCGAGTTTTTCGATGGAAAGAAACCCCTGCCGGGCCGATTCCGCTATATTGAGGTCTTCACTCACCGGAATAAAGGCGCCGCTCAGACCGCCCACGTAAGAGCTTGCGAACGCGCCTCCCTTCTTTACCGCATCGTTTATGAGCGCGAGGGCGGCCGTTGTGCCCGGAACGCCGATGCTGCCCAGCCCCAGGCTCTGAAATATCTCTCCCACGCTGTCTCCCACGTTGGGGGTCGGGGCAAGCGAGAGGTCAACCACCCCGAATGGGACCCCGAGTCCATCGGCCACACGCCTGCCGATCAGTTCGCCGACTTTTGTCACCTTGAAGGCCGTGCGTTTAATGATTTCAGAGAGTTGTCCGAGATCCAGCCGGGGATTTGCTTCGCGCGCGCGGTCTATGGCTTTCTTGACGACGCCCGGACCGCTCACGCCGACGTTTATGACCGAGTCCGGCTCGCCCACGCCGAGATAGGCGCCGGCCATGAAAGGAACATCTTCGGGAATATTTGCGAATACGCACAACTTTGCGCACCCGATTCCGTCGCGCTCCCCGGTCAGCCCCGCGGCCTTCTTTATCGTCTTTCCCATGAGGTAGACCGCATCCATATTGATGCCTGCGCGGGTGGACGCCACATTTACCGAAGAGCAGACGTGTTCGGTTGCAGCAAGAGCCTCCGGGATGGCCTCGATCAGGGCGTGATCCCCCCTGGTGAAGCCCTTCTCCACAAGGGCGCTGAACCCGCCGATGAAATCCACCCCGACCCCGTTTGCCGCGCGGTCCATCGCCCTGGCGACCTCGACCATCCGATCCGGAGCACAAGGGCATGCGGCGACCGCAATCGGGCTTACCGCAATCCGCTTGTTCACAATCGGGATGCCGTAGCGGATTGCGACTTCGTCGCATACCCGCACCAGGTTTTGGGCGAGGGTCCCGATTTTAGCCGTCATTTTCTCGATGAATCTTGCCGGATCATCGCTCGCGCAATCGAAAAGGCTAATGCCAAGCGTCACGGTTCGGACGTCGAGATGCTCGTTTTTCAGCATTTCGAGTGTGGAAAGAACTTCTCTGTAAGTAAGCATGAGCTTGCCTGGGGGGTCAGACTCTATGGACAGCTTCGAAAATTTCCCTGTGCTGAAGGCTTACGTCGAGGTCCAACTCCCTGCCGCGTTCATACAGTGCTTCGCGGAAAAGGTTCTGGTCCAACGCGGCTGGAATGTCCACTTCATAGATCATCGTGTTTGCCCGTGGATTGTCGCCTCCCCTGAAAACCGCCTTCAAATTGGAGATGTTGACGCCGAACCGTGCGAGCAGTTCGGTTATGCCGGCGACGAGGCCCAGGCGGTCCGGGCCCATCGTAGTAATGACGAAAGGCTCGCTTGGCGGGGCCTCCCAAACCCCGGCGGCCTCCATTTCACGAAGGAGGACCGAAAGCCCCATCGGGTCGAGCTGTTCGCGCAACCGGCCGATCAGTTCTTCGGGCTTCAGCGAATCCGGATATGAGGCGATGAATATCCCGGCAAACTCGGTCTGGAGTATGGTCTGGCTTACATCCTCAATATTGCAGCCGTTGTGGAAAAGCACCTCCGAAACAGCGGCTATAATGCCGGGCCTGTCGTGGCCGAGAACGGAAACGATGATTTTATTCATGCAAGTTCCTCGTCCGCGAAGGAGGCCAATTCCCGAAGGAGGCGAAGTGATTCCGCTGCTTCATCGGGGTCGAGCACGTTGAGCGCAAATCCCGCATGGACTATGACATAATCTCCCGGCTTCGGTTCTTCGGGCAGGAGCAGAAGGGACGCCTTTCTCAGCGCCTCACCGATCCGCACCGTTGCAACCCCGTCATCTATCTGTATGATTTCACCCGGAACAGCAAGACACATTGAAATTACCTCTCTGTAGAGCAGTCACCAGCAAACATCACACCACCCGCGCGATTTTAACGGGTTGTTCAGTTTTTTTCCAGGAGCCTCCAGCTTTCCCAATCTCCTCCAGGACCACGGCGATAAAATCCTCCATGCGATTTCGGACCGGTTCGGTAAGTTCGGTGCTCCACGACGTCCAGTCCCCCGGCTCGATTCCGATCACAACCGTCTCAGGCTTGTTTCCAAGCTCTTCCGCATAGATCAGGGTTTCGACGATATTGAGTTCGTGGAGCGAACTCTTGTATGGGATCTTCTTGGGCAGGTCCTTTTCCGGAATGCGGTATATGGCGCCCGGGGCGCCGCCTGCGCGCACTATATCCACGACTATCGCAAAATCGGACCGGCATATGGGTTCGAGGAGCTTTAGCCCAAGCGTACCGCCGTCGTAGAGTTCCACGTTTTCCGAAAAGACGTATTCGTCTTCGAGTTTCTGGATTACGCGAACCCCGGTCCCCTCGTCGCCCAGCAAAATGTTTCCGACCCCCAGCACCAGTACGTGTTTATCCGTCATATAGCTCCAACCCTGAAACCGGCTGCAAACAAAAAAAGGGAACCCGACCCCGCGCAAGGCGCGAGGCCGGATTCCTTCTAATTTATCCAATTAATCTGCCTTAGACAACTTCAAACTTGTAAACTTCGTTGCTGTCAACGTCGATCACGTGCACGCCGCAGCCGATGCAGGGGTCGTAAGAGTGGACGGTGCGAAGGATCTCCACGGGTCTTTTGGGATCGACAACCGGGGTACCCATGAGCGCCTCTTCCAGAGGACCTCTCTTATCGTCCGCGTCGCGCGGGCCGATGTTCCAGGTGGACGGCACCACCAGTTGGTAATTGGCGATCTTCTTGTCTTTGACGTTGATCCAGTGCCCCAGCGCGCCTCGGGGTACATCGTTCAGCCCCGCGCCCATGCCTTCGGCTGGCATCTGGTCCCATGTCCTGTCGTCGCAGATGTTCAGGTCGCCTTTCTTGATATTGTCAACCAACTGGCCGAGCATAGTCCCCATCGCCTCGCCGATGACCTTGGTCTCGATCGCCCTGGCCGCAACTCTGCCCAAAGTGGAGAAAAGCGCGTCAGCCGGTATGGCAAGTTTTTTGAGGACCGCGTCAACGTTTTCCTTCACCGCCGGCACGCCCTTGCCGTAAGCCACCAGTACGCGGGCCAGAGGCCCTACTTCCATCGGCTCGTTTTTGTAACGCGGCGCCTTCATCCAGCTATAGCGGGCGTCCGTATCGTACTTGTCGAACTTGGGTTTGGTTTCGCCGCTGGCGGGGTTGAGTCCCTTGGGATCGCCTTCATACCAGCTATGCTTGATCTGTTCGGTGATCTGGGTAACATCGACCGGCTCGACCTTGGCCAAATTGCGGTTGAAAATCGCTCCGCGCGGCAACAGGAAGCTGTCGGGTTCCTCGGGTCCCATCGGGAAATCGCCGTAGGCCAGGAAGTTCTTTGTGCCGCCGATCTTGCCCCAGTCCTTGTAGAAGGCGGCAACCGCAAGGACGTCGGGGATATAGACATTGTTGACGAAATCCATTGTTTCCTTCCACAGGTACTTGAACTCGGCGATCCTGTCCGGGGTGAGGTCCGTTGCGCAGGTTACCCCGCCTACGGTCATGCTCTGGATATGCGGGTTCTTGCCTCCGAATATGGCCATCAGCCTGGCCGTGCGGGCTTGTTGCCGCAGAGCCGCCAGATAGTGGGCAACCGCCATCAGGTTGGCTTCGGGCGGCAGCTTGTATGCGGGGTGGCCCCAGTAGCCGTTGGCGAAAAGCCCGAGCTGACCGCTTTCGACAAACTTCTTAACACGGTCCTGCACGGCCTTGAAATCGTTTGCCCCGCTGCCGGGGCAGTTGGGGGAGACCTTTGCCGTCAGGTCCGCCGTCTTCTTCGGGTCGGCTTTCAGGGCGCTCACAATGTCTATCCAGTCGAGCCCATGCAGGTGATAGAAATGCACCGGGTGGTCGTGCACGTACTGGGCGCCGTGAAGAAGATTGCGGATCAACCGCGCGTTATCGGGCACTTTTGCTCCAACGGCGGAGTCCACCGCGCGGATGGAGGCCAGGCCGTGAATATAGGTGCAAACGCCGCAGGCGCGCTGCGTAAAAAGATATGCGTCCCTGGGGTCCCTGCCCTGGAGTATTATCTCGATTCCGCGGAAAAGGGTCGAACTGCTCCATGCGTTTGTCACCTTCCCATTCTGCACTTCCACTTCTATTTTGAGGTGACCCTCAATCCTGGTGATCGGGTCTATTACCACTCGTGCCATAATGGTTTCTCCTTATTTAAAAAACGAATCGTTGTTTTCTTGCCG
>JBEKXG010000082.1:0-11589 GCA_049512295.1 Syntrophobacteraceae bacterium | reverse complement strand
TTGCCAAGTATCTCCAGTTTTTCCTGCATTACGGGGCATTCATATTTCTTGATTTCACCGCGCACCAGGTCTCCCTTGAGAGTAGTCCGGAAGCCCAACCGTTTTAAAATACCGGCGATCAGAGCTGCCCTTCTCGACCGCCGCCCGATATCGGCAGCCCCGCCTTTGAAGGAAAAACCCACGTAGTTGTCATTCACGTTTGGGCCGCAGTAGGCGTCGACAACGGCAAAATGATAGCCAAGACGCGAATTGAAATTCACGTACTCCCCGGACAGTACCACATAGCTCGGCCCCCCCATGCTGTCGTCCATTGAGGGATCTCTGAGCATGGATTCGGAGACGATCGACGCAAATCCCTTCCAGTCCATCCCTATAGGCCCCACCCAGCGCACGGCCGGGTCCGTCATCCCCTTGAGCAGGGCCTTGAACGGTATCGAGACCACTTCTTCCGGATCCGCCTGAACTCTGCCCGGAGCGATGTCGAACCCGCCGCCCAGATCCACGGCGAGAATCTTCATAGGCAGGTGGACCCTCACCTGGATGGCTGAACGCTTCGAAAGCTCGACATCCTCACCGATATGGAACATCTCGCGCATGGCGAATTCGTGGGCAAAGCGGATCACGTCGTGAAAGGTGCGGCAACCTTCGGGTGTGAAATCTTCGCTTTTGGGGTCGGTCAGATTCAGAACGGCTATTTTTTTCAGTACAGAACGGGCGGCCTTGTATGTCGGGCCGCCCTTCATGGGATTGGCTCTCCTTTTGCGCTCCAGGATACTCTCCACCCTTCCCCGGTAAATCACCTGGTTTGTAGCGTCCACAGTGATTTGCTCCCCGTGGGGAATTTGCCGGGTGGCATTTCCCGTTCCCACAAGGGCCGGCACCCCGAATTCCCTGGCAACCGAGGCCATGTGCCCTGTAACGCTGCCCACATTGGTTACGATGGCC
This sequence comes from Syntrophobacteraceae bacterium, assembly GCA_049512295.1. GTDB lineage: Bacteria > Desulfobacterota > Syntrophobacteria > Syntrophobacterales > Syntrophobacteraceae > SbD1. The sequence goes on along the minus strand of JBEKXG010000082.1, from coordinate 10,644 downwards.
TGCACGCGGCCAAGGATCGAAACATAGCGGGGGGAAGTCTGCGCGGCTATGAGAATTGCGCCTTCCGGAATATTTACCAGGTTGTGATCGGAATCGAGCACATAGGCGAACCCGCTTGCTTTGCCCCGCGATGCGGTCGTCCCGCCTCGGAGCAGCACCGAATGACCCGTCAACTCCAAATTGATCTCTAAGGTTTCTTTCTTTTTGTCCAGAGGGCAAAAAAGATCGACATTGAGCTGCCTCGACTGCAGAATTACAATTCTTCCGCTCTTATCCATTGCCCACTCAACGTCCTGCGGCAAACCGAAATGCTCCTCCAGAGTTATACCGTAATCGACCAGCCCGCTTATCTGCGCATCATCCAGGCAGGGCTTGCGCTGAAGGTCCAATGGGACCTCGTCGTCTTTCAGTTCGCCGTACTGACCAAGAACCAACATCTTCTCCTTTTCGGCAATTCTGGAAGACAGCAAACGCCTGCTTGATTTATCCACTTCATAGAAGTCGGTTGGAACGGAGCCGTCAACGGCGTTCAAGCCGAGTCCCCAGACTGCGTTCACCAACACAAGGTTGCGCCCTGAGTCGTTCGGGTCTCTGGTATACATTACACCGCTGGCCCTGGCTTCAACCATGGCCACACAAAGCACGCTCATGATTACGAACTCATCGGGGTAGCCCTTGCTTCTACGGTAGTAGATGGCCCTGGGGTTGTAAGTGCTCGCCACAACGGTTTTGTATGCGTGCAGCACCCCTTCGCGATTAACGCCCAACACCGAGGAATGCTGACCCGCAAAGCTCGCCTCTGAATCTTCGCCGGTCGCACTGCTGCGGACCGCAATTCTAAGCTCCGGCCCCGACTTAGCAACGAGTGCGTCCATCTCCTTCAGCAGAGCGTCCTCGAGTTCGGCTGGAAGCGGCGCGTTCAGAACACGGTGCTGTATCTCTTTGCTGCATTCCACAAGGCATGGCGTGTCCTCGATGTCCAGGTTCGCGAGCACTTCTTCCGCACGCCTGTAAAGCCCATTCGATTCCATAAAATATCGGCAGGCATAGGCGCTCACGGCAAAACCGGCCGGCACCGGCAGATGGACACGATTGAATATTTCCCCCAGGTTCGCAGCTTTACCTCCTATCTCCGAGAGGCGGTCCCGGCTGATCTGCCGGAGCGGGATGATCAGACTTGTCCTCTCAACATTGCGCTTTTGCACAAGCTCTTGAAAAATACCGGTCCCCAGGCGTTCGACGACTTCGGGCAGGGTTGGGAATTTACCCTCCGAAAGAGCATCCAGGTCCTCTGCTATATCGTAGACCTGCGCCATCAGCCGTTCGACTTTGTGGATAATGGATTCAAGGGTAAATGGTTTGGAGCCGTAGCAGAGCTGTTCCAGGTCGGTTATAAGCTCCAGGGCTTGATTGTTGCCCGCCAGCAGGTTTTGAAAATGCTCGTATTTTTTCTGGAGAAGCGCCTTTTCAGGGGATTCCGGCTGGAATTGCCTGCTTTTTCGGAAAATATCCAGGAATTTGATCATCTTGCGTTCCCCGCACGGAAACTAGCTGGAGATGGCATCGAGGGTCTTCTCGAACAACTCCAGATCGTCCTTGGACCATAAACAGAGGATCACCTTCTCCAGACTCGTTTCCTGGCCCTCCAGGAATTCTGAAGCGGTTTTCAGCATGATCTCGGCGCACCTGTCCTTGGGAAAGCCGAATATACCAGTGCTGACGGCCGGAAAGGCAACGGTTTTCAGTCCCTTTTCCGATGCGCGCTTGAGGCTGTTAAGGGTTGCGTTTCTAAGCTTTTCGTCCTCATTCCCCTCGCCGTACGACGGGCCGACGGCGTGGATCACATAGGAAGCCTTTAGATTTCCACCTCCCGTAAGGGCGGCCTCGCCCACGCGGATCGGGCCTATCCGGTTGCACTCCTCCTGGATGCTCGGCCCGCCCTTGGCACGGATGGCCCCGGCAACGCCGCCCCCTAACTGAAGCCGTGAGTTGGCGGCGTTGACGATTGCGTCAACCTCCAGTTCCGTAAGATCGCCCTGGACCAGAGTGAGTTTTTTGCCTCGGATTATTATTTCCATCTGCGTGCTCCTCCATTTTACACCGCGCGGCGGGAATAAGAAAAAGGGGCTGCGAAAAACGCCGTCCAGTCGAGATTTCTTAAACTTGATATTACTTTAAAATTTCGCGCCGACAAAGCGAACTTTTGCCATCCGCTGGGTACGCGTTCGCTTCGGTCGGGCAAAGCCTCAAGGTCAGGCCATGGGATGGAGGCAAACGCAGCGGCCTGACGCCTAAAGCCTGACGATTTCCATCCCCTTTTTTCGGTATGATTCAAGATGGGAGTCGGTCGTATATACCACGGAGACGTTCTCGGCGAGAAAAGCCGCAAGGATGAGTGAGTCAAAGGCGGGAATCCCGAGCCCGTGGCTTATGCGAGCAGCCCGGGAAGGCAACTCCGGCGTCTCTATCCAAATAACCCGGCAGACCGCCTGGATGCCTTCGAGCACGATCTCCGCCCCTGATATCGCCCCCCTCAAAGCGAGCCGCTCGATCTCGAAAAGTGTAAGGCAGGAGACGAGCGCCTCCTGTTCGCCCTCTATGAGGCGCTCCCAGAGGGCTACGGCTTGGCGGTTGCCACGCAAAAGTTCGACAAAAAAGCCGGAATCAAGCCCGATCATCGTGCCTACCTTCATCCAGGATGGAATCCGCATCCTCGGATACGCTCCCCTTTCCGGCTAGTTCCAGGACTTTTCTCCCGATGGTTTTTCTTCTCGAATCGAGAAAGTGGCGGCTCAAAGCTTCACTGACCAGGCGAGAGACCGAGACACCGCGATTGAGCGCCTCTCGCCTCAGGTTCTCATTCAAGTTATCAGGTATGTTGACCGTGATCCTCATAGCGTTTTCACTCCTTCGCTACTGCATATCATAATATATGCGCATAAGCAATGACGGAACGACATGACAGAACAGGCGGCCGGATCCCTTATTCCTTACTTTTCAAGCTGCCCGGTTTACAAACCGCCGATTTTCCGTTATAGGAGCTAATTCAGGAAATAATTCATAACCTTAGGCGGACGGAATGGCTTTTACGGTCCAGGACCACTATTTTCGCAAGGCAAAGAAGGAACATTATCTCGCGAGGGCTATTTATAAACTCGAAGAAATTCAGAAAAAATATAAGATATTGAGGGCGGGAGACCGCGTCCTGGACCTCGGGGCGGCCCCGGGATCATGGATTCAACTAGCGAGCGGGGTTGTTGGACAGTCCGGCCTTATCCTGGGGATTGACCTGAAGCCGATCGAACATGCGTTTGGAAAGCGTGTGATTACCCTTAAGGGCGACATTTTCGACCTGGAATTCGTTGAAGCCGCCCTACGCGACTATCTTCCGTTCGACGTCGTGCTCAGCGATATGGCCCCGGCGACCTCCGGCATAAAGGTCGCCGACAGCGCCCGCTCGGCGCTTCTTTTTGAGCGGGCATTCGAGATTGCCAGGGGGGCGCTAAAACCCGGAGGCGTTTTTCTGGCCAAAATATTTCATGGATCGGAGTTCCACCAGTTGCTTGCGGATGTCAAAAAAGAGTTCTGCCGGACAAGGGTCATAAGACCTGAGGCTACTAGAAAACAGAGCAGGGAAATCTACATATTGGCCATTGATCTGAAAAGAAAATAGCAGGAGGCTTTCATGTCAGGTCATTCGAAATGGGCTACCATCCGCCACAAAAAAGGGGCGGCTGATGCCAAGCGCGGAAAGATTTTTACAAAGCTGATAAAAGAAGTAATGGTGTCGGCCCGGATGGGAGGTGGGAACCCTGACGGCAATCCGCGGCTCCGGGCCGCTGTTTTGGCCGCAAGGGCCGAGAACATGCCCAAAGACAACATCGACCGGGCCATAAAGAAGGGCACGGGGGAACTGGAGGGTGTAAATTACGAGGAAATGATGTATGAGGGATACGGGCCTGGCGGGGTCGCCGTCCTCGTTGACATCATGACCGACAACAGAAACCGCGCCGCAAGCGAAGTCCGGCACATTTTCAGCAGAAACGGCGGAAACCTTGGAGAGGCAGGCTGCGTCGGCTGGATGTTCAACAAAAAGGGGAGCATCGTTTTCGACAGCAACGCCGTCGCGGAGGAAGAACTCCTCGAACTGGCGCTCGAAGCCGGCGCAGAAGATGTGAAGGACGAGGAGGGCCAGTTCGAGGTCATTACCTCGCCCGAGGATTTCGCAAACGTAAAGGCGGCTTTCGACGAGAAGGGCCTTAAATACGAACTGGCCGAAATCACCATGTCACCGCAAACCACGGTTCGAATTGAAGATTCCAAAACCGCTCAACAACTCCTGAGGCTAATGGACGCCCTTGAGGACTCCGATGACGTCCAGCATGTTTACGCGAATTTCGACATTCCGGACCAGATTATGGAATCGCTGGGATAGGGCTTGGCAACAGGGACCGCCGGCCTGACAGGCCACTCAAACCTTCGGCGGCGGCCGGCGCTGGAATATGAGATGATCCGAACAATCGGGGTAGACCCGGGGTCACGCTATACCGGATACGGAATCGTAGAGGGGGATGGCTTCCGGCTCAAGCATATCCACCACGGAACCATAAAGCTGCCGGCGAGCCGCCCTATTTCCGAGCGCCTCAAAATCATTTTCGAGGAGATCAATGCCTCGATTCGGGAATACAGTCCGCAATTCATGGCGGTGGAAGAGGTTTTTTTCGCAAAGAACGTAAAGAGCGCCTTGAGCCTCGGGCAGGCACGCGGGGCCGTAATCCTGGCCGGAGTGATCTCAGGACTTTCCATTCACGAGTATAGCGCATTGAGCGTAAAGCAGTCCGTCGCCGGATACGGGAGGGCGGCCAAAGAGCAGGTTGCCGGAATGATCCAGCGGCTTTTCCGCATTGACGGCAGCATCGAACCCAATGCCGCCGATGCCCTTGCAGTCGCGGTCTGCCATATCAGCACTCATTCCTCGAACATTCGATGGAAGATTCCGGACAGGTCATGATAGGTTTTCTGGAAGGAACACTGCGGGCAAAAACCCCTGAATACGTTATTGTAGATGTCCATGGGGTCGGGTATCATGTCCAGGTCCCACTCAGCACTTTCTACGACTTGCCGGAACTCGGGCATCCCGTGGGGCTCAACATCCATACGCACGTGCGCGAGGACGCCATTCAGCTCTTCGGCTTTCGCACGCTGGCCGAAAAGGAGATGTTCCTGCTATTGACCGGCGTGAACGGGGTGGGGCCAAAACTGGCGATAGGCATCCTTTCCGGCATCAGTCCGGATGAGTTGAGACAGGTGGTCGTACGGCAGGATTACCTGCGGCTGAAGAACATCCCCGGTGTGGGCAAAAAGATTGCTGACCGGGTCATGCTTGAACTGCGGGACAAAGTTCAAGGCAGGGTGAAGGAAAAGAAGGGAGCGGCCCAGCCTTTCGTGGAAGCCGGCAATGCCTTTCCGGATGCCTTTTCAGCCCTGGTAAATCTGGGCTATCGTCCGGCCGAGGCGGAAAAGGCGCTCAAAGGCTTGCGTGAGGTACTGGGCGAAAATCCGTCGCTGGAAGACCTTCTCAAGGGCGCCTTGAGAGCCCTGGCATAAGACCGAACGGATTGTCTACCACTGCAACCGGACAGGAAAAGATTCTCAGCAGATGACAGACCGGGTGATCACACCACAGAAAAAAGACGAGGACCTCCCTGTCGAGAGCAGCCTGCGGCCCCGCACCCTTGCTGAATACATAGGGCAGGAGAAGGTAAAGGAAAACCTCGAGGTCTTCATAGCCGCTGCCAGGGGGCGCTCGGAGCCTCTGGATCACGTGCTTTTCCATGGGTTCCCCGGTCTTGGCAAAACATCGCTTGCCGCCGTGATCAGCAACGAATTGGGGGGCAACCTGCGAAGCACCTCCGGACCTGTAATCGAGAGGCCGGGAGACCTGGCCGCCATCCTGACCAACCTCGAACCGGGTGACGTGCTTTTCATCGACGAAATCCACCGGTTGAACCACGTTGTCGAGGAAATCCTCTACCCGGCAATGGAGGATTTCAAGCTCGACATCATCATCGGCCAGGGACCTTCGGCGCGGACGATAAAACTGGACCTGCCTGCATTCACCCTTATCGGCGCGACCACCCGTGCGGGCCTGCTGTCTCCCCCCCTGCGCGACCGGTTCGGCGTTTCTCTCAGACTTGAATTTTACAATCCGCTTGCGCTGAAGAGCATTATTCCGCGTTCGGCGAAAATACTCGGTATCACGGTCGAGGAGGAGGGCGCGTTTGAAATCGCCCGGCGCTCGCGCGGTACCCCCAGGGTGGCCAACCGGCTTCTGCGCCGGGTCCGCGACTATGCGGAGGTGCGCGCCAACGGGAAAATTTCACTCCAGGTTGCCGATGCCGCCCTGAAGATGCTGGACGTTGACCAGAAGGGGTTCGACGGAATGGACCGCAAAATCCTTAGTACAATCATTGAAAAATACGATGGAGGGCCGGTCGGGATCGAAACCCTTGCCGCATCGGTTTCAGAGGAAAAAGACACTTTAGAGGACGTCTACGAGCCTTTTCTAATACAGCAGGGCTTCATAAACAAAACACCCCGCGGCCGCCTGGCCACCCGCCTGGCCTACGAACACCTTGGAGTTCCATATAACACCTGCAATCGGCAATTGAGAATCGACCAATAGCCACCTTATTTTCCAGCCTCGCTTCCAGCCTCTATTTTCCCTTATCCCGTAAGGATTGGCCTACTTCTTGATCTTCGGTATTTTGACGTATTTTTCCCTTGTTTTCCTGAAACATTGTTCGTATAATGTTCGTAAAAACAACCTACAGGAGGCAAGGAATGGCTATTCAAATCTATTGTTCGTCATGCAAGAGCTATAACAAGATCGGCTTGAAAGAATGCTCGAAGTGCAACACGGAATTCGGTCCCCACAAAAAGTACCGGGTGGACGTTTATGACAAAATGACAGGGAAGCGATTCTTGAAATTTGCCGACAATCTGGCAAAGGCCAAAGAGATCGAAACCACTACCAAAGCTGACATGCTCCGTAAGGAATTCAGGATAGAAGATCATAGGCCGCAAAGAATCGTTACCCTGGATAGCTTCTTTGAAAAGAAATACCTTCCCTTTGCCAAGGACCGCAAACGCACATGGCGGAATGACAAGAGCCTTTACGAAAATCACGTTAAGCCAATATCGGGAAGCAAGCCGCTTGACGAAATCACAAGCTTTGATATCGAGAGGGTAAGGGGAGCAATGAAGAAAGGAATCAGCAAACGTGGAAGGCCATTTACAGCCGCCACTATCCGCCATGTTCTCATCCTGGAAAAGCGCCTCTTTAATCTGGCTATCCGATGGAAGATTTTCGATGGAAGAAATCCTTGCTTCGATGTGGAAATGCCAAAGCTCGACAATCAGCAGAATTCTTGGCTGTCCCAAGATGAGGTTAGCCGCCTCCTCGATGTCTTGGAGAAATTCAAAGATCGGAACACAGCCTGTTTGGTTCGATTCGCATTGTTCACAGGCTTGCGGCGTGCAGAGCTTTTCAAGCTTGAATGGCATGACGTGGATATGGATAGAGGGACAATCGACATGGATAGAGGGACAATCACCTTGCGTGCTCCGAAGGGGGGCAAGACGGAAGTGCTCCCTATTTCCAGCGTTGCAAGCGAAGTACTCGCTTCTATTCCCAGGGAAGCGGCTTGCCCGTATGTCTTCCCGGATAAGAAAGGAAAACAGAGAGTGACGATCAGGTATCATTGGGCTGCAATCAAGAAGGCGGCAGGGTTACCGCCTTCCCTGCCCTTCCACAATCTGAGGCATACCTTTGCCTCGACGTTGGTGAGCAATGGCGAAAGCATCTATGTCGTAAGCAGCCTGCTAACCCACAAGGATGTCAAGGTTACGATGAGATATGCCCACTTGAGCGATGAAGCTATGCGGAAGGCGGCTAATAAGAGCGGAGAATTGCTGACCATGAAAAACCTCAAGGATATCCATCATATATAGTTTTTTTCTTCGTCTATCCAAATTTTTCTTTGGGCAAGCATTGTTTTTCCCCTAGCGGATTCTGAAACTTGGCCCTATTGTTTATTTGCGGTCGAGATTTTTGTTTGGAAGGGAAAGAATCCACAAGGGGGAAACCTATGAAGCGTTATTTCAAGATTGCCGAAGCCGAAGAACAGGGTTGTCCATTAAAGCCTGCTTACCTTTATAAACTCCACCATTATCAGGAGTACCCTAATCTGTTCGTCAAATTCAAAGGCCAGCTCTTTGTTGATAGACAGGTATTGGATAAATTATTCGATGAAGGCAGGCAATCTAACACCCTAAACGGCGGACGTAAAAAAAAGCCCTAATGCTCTGGTTCAGAGAGCACAAGGGCCAAAAGGACAAGCTGAGGATTAACATAACAAGCTTGTCAGTGAATGTCAATACTTTTTTGAAGGGCAAGCTTGATGGCGCATAGGAAAAGGATACCGCCTAAGAACGTAAAGATACAAAAATGGGGTGACCTAGTGAGTTACGCTTGCTGTCCGTACATATTTCTTGCGCATAAGAGATTTTCAGCAAATACTAAAATAGTTGCAATCGCGCTGAAATCTCACGACTATGGAAACCCGGATGAACAAAAGGGCTTTTCGTGGCCATCCATCGAAACACTTATGGCAAAAACAAGTTTATCCAAAAAGACGGTCATAGAATGTTTGAAGGATCTGAAAAAGGAATTGTTTCTGAAAGTAATCAGGGACAACCGGCAAGATACAAATATGTATGTAAACAGGCGTCCTGTATTTTCCCCTAAGTTGCTTGCGCAAAGGTTCAAGCTTTTGGAATACGATCTTAGCATCAATCATTTCGAACCTATCGAATACCCAAAGGTCAGGCAGGAGCTTCGACATTTTTTTCATCACCTCGGTCTGGCTAAGAAGAATTCGGCAGTTCCGGATTTCGAGAAGATAGAGCGGGAAGCTCTTTCCGATTATGAGAAGTGCAAACGGAATGGCGGCACTCTGTGTAATTTCTTTGGCAAGAGGAGAATACCGAGATGAAAGTGATATCACTTTCAATCCTTATACAGCCTCATTCTATGTGGAATCAATCCAAAATAACACCAGGGGGGGTGTCCACACCCGGAGGGGTACCCATGAAAATCAGTCCGAAGTGTAAAATTTACACCTCGCGAAGTGTAAAATTTACACCTGAAGTAACTAAAGAGAAGTTACACCATAGTTGCTACTGTAGTTACTCCTTCACTTTTATACTTACTTCGTTCGTATATAAAAGTGAAGGAAAAGCGAACTTCGCTCCGCTTGTTCTCTTTCGACACTTTTGAAAAGCTTCGGATAGGAGAGGAAATATGAATCCACCTACTGAGAACAAAACATCCACCCTACCGGATCATTTTCGAAGGTGTGCCGCCGCCGCGACGTTATACGAGTATTTTCACTGTTGCGGGAAATTGGAGGGAAACGACATGAAACCAACAGGAAAAATCTTCTCTATCGTAATTGGACAATGTTGCGGCTTTTTAGATTTTTGGAGAATGTAAACAGATGAATTATTTCTACAAAGCAAAATGGATTCCAAGATGGCATTTTCAAAATAGAGCTTTTGAAATAGAAGGATGGCGCTTTAGGAGGATAATGGATCTATTTTCAAAAGGAAGGGATATGATGCCTATCATGATAAGAGTCATGCCAGGTTTGCGATATACTCAGGGAGGATTGAACATGCACAAGGTAACGGACAAAAGAATTCTCAATAGGTTGAAACGGGAATATGAAAGGCTCACAAGAGAAGGAAAGAAACTTTCTCCGGGCAAAATCCTGGAACTACACTCACTGGGAATTTATTTGGATAACGAACCTAAACCTAAAGGAGCTAAAAATGAAAACTGAATTCGATAGAATGTTCGATGATGTTCTACTGCGAATGCAAGGCATGAAGATCGAGGAATTAGAGCGGAGATTCAAGGAATTCGAAAAGAGCCTTACCGGCAATAGAGAGCCTGATTCCACCAATACCTTGAACATGGAGGATGAATCCTTTATCAAATCCATGGTGCTAAGAGCGGAAGGCAAACATAAGCCGGAAGCTAATCAAGCCTCGCGTATGCGCACGCATGCGCATAGCAACGATCATCTTTCGGATACACTTACTCATGAAGATGAAGCCTTTATCGAGAAGGCATTGAAAAAAGTAAGGGGGCAAAGATGAAATCATCAAAGGACCTCTTGCAGGAGATACAGAGTACTCAACAGAAATCGCTTGAATGCGAAAGGCGTCTACTCCAGAAGGGCAATGAACTTGTAGCCAAACAAAAGCAGTTACTCGCGCTTGAAGCCGAATCTCTAAGCGCGACAAAAACAACCATGCGCCTTGTCCACTTTCGACGTGATGTTTTGACGCTAAAGCAGGAAACGGAATCACTAGCAACCCTCGATGTTTCTCTGAAAGAGAAGGTTGCCGATCTTCAGAAAGAGCTTTCCATTTCCTTGATCTTCGAGAATGAGCTTCCAAAATACCGTCAATCCGAAGCCGCTTACCTCGATGTTCTTGCTCAGGTTCGCACCTTGACGGAAGGCATACGCAAATCAATGGGGAAGTTGCTATCTTTAACCGGCAACATCAAATCCC
>JBEKXG010000081.1:0-11637 GCA_049512295.1 Syntrophobacteraceae bacterium | reverse complement strand
TCTTTTTCAATCACCACGTGAATATTTCCGGTAACCCGGGCGCCGACCCGGACGACAACGTTAAATACTCCGAGCTGCTTTATCGGCTGTTCGAGGATTATATCCTTCTTATCGATCTGAAACCCCAGCCCCTCAAGTGCCTTGGAGATGTCCGTCACGTTTACAGAGCCATACAGTTTATCATCTTCGGAAACTTTTCGGCGCAGGGAAATTCTGACTGAGCCCAGCTTTTCGGCAATGGAGAGCATCTCCTGGCGCTCTTTTTCGCGTCTTTGCGCGAGCATGCGCTTTTTATGCTCCAGCTCGCGGACATTCTTGCCGGTAGCCTCCATCGCCAGGCCCTTGGGCAGAAGAAAATTTCGGGCATACCCTGGAGCCACATTCACCACGTCACCAATTTGCCCCATAGATTCCACAGTTTCGGTCAGTATCACTTTCATTCCGATACTCCTTATGGGATGAGCCGGCAGGCTCATGCAGGATACATCATAACCGAGAACGGAAGCAAGCCGATTGCCCACGCTCTTGAGCATGGCCTCAGGCCGGCTTTTTTACCAGTTTTCGGAAATCGAACCAGACATCAAAGAGCCCTAAAACTGCAGTCGCCATCGATGCGAACTGCTTCAGAAAAAGTAGCGCATAAACAAAACCCTTCACGAAAAAGGGCATTTTCCATTTTTCGAGATAGAAGGCCACGATTGCAAGCCCCTGAAGAAAATAGATGGTTCCCGTAACGATAAGTATATTGAGCCCGGGCAGTTTCAAATCGCCCACAGGCAAAAGGAGCATCAGGCCGCCGGCGACCACGAACCATACGATAAATTCCGGAGTTTTCCACAGAGTCAATTTCTCGCGGACGCAGGACTCAATGGCCGCCGCCCGGCAATATCTGCGCGAAACGAGCAAATTCAGCCAGGAAATTCCCAGAGTGGAGGAAATAAGTACCCCTGGAATGATTCTCACTATCAGCGGCACGGTCTCAAGGATGTTGCTCTCCAACTCCTGAGTCTCGGGGGAAGAACCCCCAAGCTGTTTCAGGGTGGCAGAGACAGCGTCCCGAAGGTCCTGCTCGATCATCCGGACCATCTCACCTTTTGTCTCCGCGAGCGCCAAGATCAAGAACAGGCAGGCCATGCCGATCACAAGCAGACTGGAAAGCCCGACTATCTTCTCGGAGGACCATTGGCTCCTGAAACCGTGTCCCATGAGGGCGCCCATGCCAACCAGGGCCAGCAGGTATGGAATGCTGTGGGACAAGTCCAGCATGTAGAGAATCAGCGAACCAACCGCCGCTGCACAGCCCGGCACGAACCAGGCGTTGGGAAACCCCCACCTGATAACCGCAAGCGCTGTCGGCGCAGGAGTCAGGACCCCGGAGAAGACCCCCGCCAGAGGTACGAACGAGATTGAGAGAAAAAGACCAACCGTCAGCGCGATCTGGAAAAAGAACTCTTTTCCGGCAGAACCTAATCGCAAAACCGGCAAATTTCCCTGGGGCGCATTCATTTCTTTCAGGGGTTCACTCTGCTAAAGCATGTGTATGGCGGTATACGGCAGAAGTGCAATCTGGCGCGCTCTCTTAATGGCAAGCGTCAGCTCGCGCTGATGCTTTGCGCAGTTGCCCGATATTCTTCTCGGAACTATTTTACCACGTTCCGTCACAAAGTAGCGGAGCGTTTTAGAATCCTTGTAATCGATCCGAAGATCGGAGTCCACGCAGAAACGGCAGATTTTACGCCGTGCAAATGTGCGCCTCTTACGCCTGACAGTCATCATATTTAGGCCCTCTTTCCGTATCTTACAGATGTTCGTATATTTTACTCTTCGTCTTCGTCCTTGAGACCTTCAACTTCGAAATCCTCGGGCATCTCCTCTTCTTCTTCTCCTGCGCCAAGAGAGGCCTGTGAGGATTCTTCATCCTCAACGAAGGGGACGACGGCCGCCCGTGCTCTGCGCTCCCTTTCCTTTTCAGGGTCGAAACGCTCTTCAAGCATGACCGTGATGAATTTAAGGATACGTTCATCGATCCTCAGGTTTCGTTCCAGTTCGGCCACAAGCTTGGGTCCGCCGGAGTATTCCATCAGAACGTAGAGTCCGCGTGTGCGCTTGCGAATCGCATAGGCCAGCTTTCTTTTACCCCATGGGACATAGGTGAGGACCTCTCCTCCATTCGAGGTAACGATAGACTGGACTTTGTTGTCCAGAGCCGAGTTTATTTCGTCAGGCAGGTCTGGGTCGGAGATAAAAAAAGTCTCGTACTTACGCATCGGATCTCCTCTCGGGTTAAATAGCCCCTTCACGCTGGAAGGAGCAAGGAGTTTGGGTAAACGGGAAAAAAGTTATATAGCATCAATGCAGGTTCGGGTCAAGGAGAGGTTTCGGCCCATAGGAGCTTTCTGAAAATGAATCGTCCATATATCAATAATCCGGGCATTTTCAGCCAATAGAACATATAATAGCAGAGTCGTGCGGAGGCAAGAAAGATATACACACCTCGCAGAGCAAAGACGAACGACCCGGACGCAAACCGGACCAGGGGCCGGTCCCCTGAACACACACGCCAGGAGGCTTTTACATGAAAATCGGCTGCCCGAAAGAAATCAAGAGCCAGGAATTCCGGGCGGGACTTATCCCCGCAGCGGTCAAGGCTTACGTGGATCGTGGGCACGAGGTGTTCGTCCAGGAAGGCGCCGGCATCGGGTCGGGAATCCCGGACAAGCAATATGAGCAGGCGGGAGGGCGCATCTGCCCGACGGCGCAGGAAGTCTGGGGCGCCTCTGAGATGATCATCAAGGTAAAAGAGCCTCTTGCCGTGGAATATGATTTGATGCGGCCGGGGCAGCTTATCTATACATTTTTCCATTTCGCTGCCGATGAAAAGCTAACCCGCGCATGTCTGGAAAAAAAGATAGTGGCGCTTGCTTATGAGACAGTGCAAAAGCCGGACGGTTCATTGCCTCTGCTCAAACCGATGAGCGAGGTCGCCGGAAGAATGGCCCCCCTGATGGGAGCCTTTTACATAAGCAAGATGTATGGAGGCAGGGGGCTTTTGCCCACCGGCGTTCCGGGAGTTTCCCCGGCATGCGTGCTGATAATCGGGGGCGGCACGGTTGGAAGCAACGCGGCCAAAGTTGCTGCGGGACTTGGCGCCAGGGTAACACTGCTCGACATAAACCTGGATACCCTCGAGCATCTGGGCAATGTCATGCCGTCAAATGTTTCTCCTATTTTCGCGGACGCATACACCCTCGAAAGGGGCCTCAGAGACGCTGACATCGTGATAGGGGCCGTTCTGGTAACGGGCGCCAAAGCCCCAAAAGTAATAAGGCGCGAGCACCTGCGCATGATGAAACCCGGATCTGTTGTCGTCGATGTCGCAATAGACCAGGGAGGCTGCGCCGAAACCTCGAGGCCCACGACTCACAGCGACCCGGTATACACCGTGGACGGGGTAATACACTATTGCGTCGCGAACATGCCGGGAGCCTACGCGCGAACCTCGACTTTCGCCCTTAACAACCGTACGGGAAAATACGGCCTCCGGCTGGCTGACCAGGGAGTGGAAACCGCCTGCCGAAACGAACCGGCATTGCTGAACGGGCTGAATATGTACAAAGGCTATATTACTTTCAAGCCGGTGGCGGAGGCGTTGAGCCTGGAGCAACTTTATAAACCGGCCGCTGAAGCCGTCTGTCACCCTGAGCCGCAAGGTGGATAGATCGACTTTTGGCTTCGTCAACAACACTGCATAAAAGTGTGTCATTTCGCGGATTATTCGTTTATTATCCTTGAAAATGCGTTTAATTCGATCTAGATGAAATTCGTGGAAAATCACTCAATTCCATGAAAGATAAACTTTCGATCCTGCACTTCTGGACCGACCAGGGAGACGCCGAGCGACTCATTCGTGAACTCGCCGCGACCGGGGCCGATTTCGAAGCCAGATTCGTGAAGACACATGCGGAATATGTATCGGCTCTGGCCACGGCTAAATTCGCTCTTATCATAGTGGACGGGAGGGCCGAGACGGCGGCCGGAGCCGGCGCTGAGGACCTCTCTCTACACCAGATCGCAGAAGAGATTTCGCCCGGGACCCCTTTTGTGCTCCTCTGCGACCCCGCGGACCCGGCGCGTGAAACCGGTGAGAAGGCAACCAATTTCTCATTCGTGTCGCAACAGAATCTACACCAGCTTCCAAGCGTCATTGACCGGTTTTTCAATATGGACCAAAATTGATCGTTGTTTCGCTCCTCCAAGCTGAAGATGAGAAGAGAGCCTGAGCATGCTTATGTCCGACCGGATAAACCGGATAATTGCGACAATCGACAATCACATCCATGTCTGGTCGACTATTTCTTCTTTCGCCCCGCTGGCTCAGATTCTCAGAGAGGACAAAGATATACTGGTTGAAAAGCTTCTGTCCCCGACCGATCGAGGCGTCCCAACAGGCCGGGATGAACACGATGCCGTGCGTCAATTCCTGCTGTGCTATGCGCTCGAGCGTACCGCAGGACAAATCTCCTCAGATCATTTTACCATTTTCCGCGAAGCCGAAACCGTTCAGGTTATTCTTGAAGACTCATACGAAGTCAGGCATGGTTGCGAAAGAGACGAAATTATTATCCCATATCAGAGCGAGGCGCTGAAAATCCTTGTACAATGCCTCTTCGGCAAAGTAAAACCAGCCGACCCAAAGGACGTGATCTGTTTTCTCCATCTTTTCGGCAGGGAAAAGACACAATTGCAGCCGGACCAGGACAGGACAATGCGCTTCAGATCCATGATCTGGTTTATTTACCTGGCGATTGAAATTGTAAAATCCGAGCCGGCCGTCTGCCTGAAGGATTTGGAGTTTTTCAGAAACAAATTCAGAGAGTTGCTTGATCGCACGATCGACGGAACCATCATAAACGAAGAATCCAGAATTCCGGGGTACGAAGGCGGAAAATGGGAGAACACTCTTTTTGGCTGGCTCCAGGGCGAAGACCGCAAGCAATTCGTTGAAAAACTCAAACGCCAGTTCAACCTGGAGAACAGGATCGAGCATGCCAACCGGTGCCTTCTGACCAGCCACAGGAAATGTGTACTGGAGCAGGTTCTGACTTTGATTTGCAAATAATACTAGACAGTCCAGCATGCGATGTATAGCTTTTTGTGGGTCAAACCGGAAGAATTACACTCATGCCGGAGCACATTTATCCCCTTTTCGATCTGACGCCGGCTGCCGTTCAATACGTTTTTTCGGAGAACAAAGTGAATCCTGACGAATTTTTCCAGAGCTTTCCAGACCTTCTCATCTCGAGCTTCAGAAAACAGATGCTCCTGGGCAAAGTCCCTGCAGGGGCGGTGCAAAGAATTCTCGGACCACTTCTGTACAATTTCTATGAGCTGATGCTCCAGCTCCCACCCCATCTCCAGACCGATGTTGAAAATATTCTAAGAATTTATCCGGAGGTTGCCGAGCGCTTCGGGGTGTTGATCAAACCGCCTATCCTGGAGTCTTTGCGCTGTTTCGCCAAATACCGGCTCGGGCTCGGGTCCATTGATACTCCGGCCGATTTGCAATTCGATTATGCCGCAGAATCTCAGCAAAAGCTCGAAGGCGCAAAACGGTCGTTCGTGAAAGAAGGGCAGGGATTCTTCACTACTGATAAGGGCAACTCCGTTTACCTCGAGTTCTTTTACTCCGTAGGGGACGATTGCGCTTCGTTTGAATATAAACCACTCAAATTCGAAATAGAAATTCACATTTGCGGAGTCTACACGGCCACGCTCGGCCCCCGGAGACCGAAGCAAAAGATCCAGGTTAACGACCTTTTTGAAATCCTCATGAAAGGCGCACGGGGGGTCAACATCAAGACAATCGAACTAAGCCCTCCTTCTGAAATGCAGTTGCCCGCAGATTCACAATCCATTGAGTAGGGAATGCAAAAAGATCACTCAATTCACTTCCGGCTGGCCTCCGTTTTCGGGCTCGGCAAAGCGCCGGTGGCGCCCGGCACGGTGGCGACGCTGATAGCCGGAGTTCCCTGTTTTCTCGCTGCAGGGCGCTTTTGCTGGCAAATGCAGTTAGCTTTCTCCACCGTCATATTCGGAATCGGATGGTATGTTTCCGGAAGGACGCAACGGGAACTGGGCAGGACAGACCCTGCCGAAGTCGTAATCGACGAACTATGCGGATATCTCGTGGCCATGACAGGCCACGCGGTAAGCTTTGTGTCAATTCTGAGCGGGTTTTTGCTCTTTCGGCTGTTCGATATCTGGAAGCCGTGGCCAATCCGCTCAGTCGAGGAGAAGCTGGCCGGGGGCGCCGGGATAATGCTCGACGATGTCCTGGCGGGAGTTTACGCCAATGTTCTGGGATTTATTTTTTTGAAGCTGGTGGGCTGGCGCTGAGAAGTTTGACCGGATAGCCCCGTGCCGTTCGATTCAATCCTTGCGAAAAACGCCAACAAAAATATTTCCGGCCACGACCGGCGGTGTTTAAAAAGCGAGCGAATTAGGGTACAAATAGTATAAGTTTAGTTCGGAGAGAAATAGATGGACCAAAAAGCTCTCAAATTCTGGCGACAGCACTCCGTCAACTTCCTTACTATGGCGCTTGAGAACGACAGGCGCGAAAGGATACAGCATGCGGACGGATATGGAAAGAGCAGCCGCGAGTGCGGCGATGCCCTGGAAATATACCTGATGTCGCGCAACGGCCGGATCGGTTCGGCGTCTTTTTACACGGACGGATGCATTTATACGGTCGCCTGTGCCAATACAGTGGTCCACATGATCGAAGGCAAACCGGTCGAGGAGGCCTGGGGCATCTCACCTCAGCATATTGCCGACTTTCTCGAAACTTTGCCGAAGTCAGAATTACATTGCGCTGAACTTGCCGTCCAGGCGCTCCGCATTGCTCTTCTCGACCTCAGGGAAACCCAGCGCCAACCGTGGGCTAAGTTTTACAGAAAGGTATAGAGAAGCCGAAGGCGTTTGCTTTTCTTTCTTCGGCCGGTTTTTTAAGGAACTTGAAGATAAACATGCCCATTACGTCCCGAACCGAATGCCTTGAATTGCTCCGACAATTCAACATGCCCGATCATATACGCAGGCACAGCCTTCTGGTTGCCGAGGTGGCGATCTTTCTTGCCGCCCGGTTGAACCAAAACAGCTCCAGGCTCGATCTGCGGCTAATAGAAGCAGCGGCCCTTCTGCATGATGTAGGAAAAATGTCCAGCCTCAAGACAGGTGTGGACCACGCTACACTTGGGGCTCACATGCTGGAAGGGATTGTCGACCCGGCCATTGCCCGTATCGTCAAAGAACACATATTTTTGGAACCCTCGCAGGTTGCCGGTCCCGTTACGGAATCCCTGATCGTCAACTACTCTGACAAAAGAGTGAGGCACGACCAGGTGGTTTTGGTCGAGGAACGCTATCGCGACCTCATCGCGCGCTATGCTAAAGCGCCCTCGCACGAGCAATACCTGCGCCGTAAACTCGATCTTTACTTCGCGCTTGAAACGACCATTTTTTCTCACCTGACAATAGCGCCTCATGGAACAGAAATTATGGGGATCACAATCGATCGCATCGAAGGAGCGTGAGCCGACATCATGGAGACGAAAAAGCTGACGGTCGCATTGCTGGCGGGAGGGAAATCGGCTGAACGCGAGGTTTCCCTGGAGAGCGGTGAACAAGTTTTTCGCGCGCTCGATATATCGCGCTACGAGATTCTGCGGTACGATCCGGCAACGGACCTGCCATTGCTGGCAAGGGACGCCCAAAGGATAGACGTTGCCCTCATAATTCTCCACGGGCGAATGGGCGAAGACGGGACCATTCAGGGACTGCTGGACTCTTTGGAAATACCCTACCAGGGCAGCGGCGTACTCGGGAGCGCTATCGCCATGAACAAAATCCTGAGCAAACAGCTTTATGTCCAGGCAGGACTGCCTACCTCCCCGTACGTGGTGGCTGACGGGTCAAACCCGCCGTCCGCCTCGACCGTTATTGACAAACTGGGGCTGCCGGTTGTCATCAAGCCCGAACACGAGGGGTCCAGCATTGGTTTGACAATCGTAAGAAAGCCAAAAGACATCCTGGGGGCATTCGAAAAGGCGTGGCGTTTCGACAGGCGCTGTCTGGTCGAAAAATATATAAACGGAATCGAGATCACCGCCGGAGTCCTGGGAAACTACGATCTGCTGGCTCTGCCTCTGATTGAAATCTGTCCGGATGAGCGGTACGAGTTCTTCGATTACGAGGCCAAATATACCCCCGGCGCCACAAAGGAGATCTGCCCCGCCCGAATTGCCCCGGACCTGACCGAAAAAGCTCAGCAATACGCCAGACGCGCCCACGATGCCCTCTACTGCAGAGGCTACAGCCGGACCGACATGATCCTGTCCGGAAACGATCTCTACCTGCTGGAGACAAACACCATACCCGGAATGACCGCTACAAGCCTTTTCCCGCAGGCCGCAGCACAGGCCGGTATAGGATTTCCCCAGCTTCTGGACAGGCTAATCGAGCTTGCGATGGAGAAACATTAAGAGTTTTTAGTTTTTAGTTGACATGATAACTGCACGTGTAAAATAGGAATCGTGGAAACAGAACAAACAACCCAACCGGATGATTTTGTAAGCCTCTACCGCCGCGCCTTCAAGGAATACGGGGCGTCCGCATTGTGGAGCAGCAGCCCCGCGCCAGATCCGACGTGTGAGGATGCTTTGGCCATCACCCGGAGCTTGCGCGTCGAGGGCGATCTGAACGCCCGGCGTTTGGCCGAGCGGATCGAGAAGGCCTGCCGTGCCACTGTCTAAACTCCAATCGGAAATCCTGCGCCTGCTCGCGCACTTGCCGATGATGGTTTCGGGCAATGGTTTTGCTGTTAGTCATTATAGGCGCGCGATTATCCGCTCTACTTGCGCGCGTTTGTTTGAATAAGCGCTGGAGAGCATTATCCTCAGGTTTGCCTCGATCTCATTTTCCGTGTTGATCCTGGTATGCCGCTCCGGGGAAAGTTCGTTCATGCTTTCAAATTCATCGACAAATCCCGGCAGGTGTTCGGCTCTTGCATCCGACTCGCCGTCCTCGCCTTGCCGGCGCCGGCCGAGCCTCTCCACAATCGTCGCCCGGGAGCTTACGCATTCGAAGAATAGAATATTGGCGTCCAGGTCGTGAGCCAGCCTTACCGCCTCTTCGCGCCACTTTTGCCTTGAAAACGTGGCGTCGAGAATCACCGAACGCCCGTTTTTCAGCTCCTCCTGAACCATCGAGAGCAGTCGTGAATAGACGCGCCCGCGCATGTCCGATCTGTATATGCCTGTGCCGAAGGGTACCGGACCGCCGTGCGCGCGGTATTCCGGAAGCTCCTTTCGTACCTCGTCAGACCGCAGAAGGACGATATCGAATACCTCATGCAGCCGTTTCGCATAGGTTGATTTCCCGGTCCCGGGCATTCCGCAAAGGACCCAGAGCGTAGGCCTGGCAAACTAAATTGCATATCTGAATGCCAGATCGAGATACTGGACAGCGCGCCTTTGCATTAAGCGCTTTCTCGGGCATTCCGGCAGTTCAGCCATAGTCAGGCAGGATATTTTCGTCTTCACAACCGCGCGATAGCACGAGTAGAAATCCAGCAGCGTGTATATCGCGTAGTCGCGGCTGGATTCCACATAGCCGTTCAATACAGCCAGGCTCAAAGCGGGAGTCCCGAGCCGTTCGATGTCCATGTGAAGGAACGCGAGGTCAACAGCGATATCCCCGTACCGGAAACGTTCGTTAAATTCTATGCAGTCGATTATCTGGATCCGGTCGAGGAAGTAAACATGCTCGGCTCTGAGGTCTCCATGAGCGTCGCAGATGCGTCCTTCTGCAACCCTGCGCCGAAAAAGGCGCCCGCGATCCCTGAAGAATCCGCGGCTCGACTCCATAACAAAGTCGAAGCGATCCTCGATCAACAGGTTTCCAACAAACGGCGCCAATTGGCGGAAATTCTCCTCTGTGTTGAACTCTATGACTTCCTTACCGCCGTACCGGTTGATTTGCTCATTGCGTTCGCTCGAATCGTAGAACTCAGCCAGACGCCTGCCAAGGCGCAACATTTCATCACTGCCGACCTGTCCATTCACGATCAGTTGAGAAAGAGAAGCCTCATCCGGGAGCTGTTTCATCTTAACCGCGTATTCCACCACCACGCCGCTATCCCCGAGATGAAACCCCTCCCCGTCCCTGCTCAATGACACCACACCCAGATACACTCCGTGGGAGAGCCTCTGGTTTAGCCTGACTTCAAGTTCACACATCCGCCGCCTGGTCTCCAGGCTTGTGTAATCCAGAAAACCGAAATCGATCGGCTTCTTCAGTTTATAAACAAAATCACCGGTGAGAAAGACGGTTGATATATGCGTGTCGCGCCTTTCCAGTTTTGAGACCGGATGCGGGTAGAAGGCGGGATCGGCCATAGCCAGGCATAGCTGCTCAAATGTTTCCAGATCGCTCACGGGAGTTCTCCAAAAAGGGAATCGACGAGCCTGGTTTCCGTCCGGAAAGGGTTCTTTTCCGCCCTAGCGGCGTCAATCTTCGGGCTTCCTTGTGCGGCGTACCCATGTACGCCTCCGCGCAACCCCTCGATTTCCTTGCCAGGACGAAAAATACCTCCTTTCCAAACAGAAACCTCGCGGGGCGTGGACTTCTCATCCGGGGTTTCCGGATGGAAACGAGCCTAAATATACTGCAGCGGCGGGGCATACTACCGTGAAGAGGCAGGGGGAAAAAGCGCACTTTGCACAATCCGGTCCGAAACCTTACTTGCACCTTTCGATAAACGCATAAGCGCTGTGGTTGTGAATGGACTCGAAATTTTCAACGTCCACCAGAAACCAGCAGACATTCGAATCGCGTTTCAATTCGTAGGCTATGTCACGCACCACATCTTCGACGAATTTGGGATTCTCGTAGGCGTACTCTGTAACGTATTTTTCGTCAGGCCTTTTGAGAACCGAGTAGACGTCGCAGGAAGCGGCGCTTTCCACGAGTTCTATGAGGTCCTCGATCCAGATAAAACGTTTGAAGCGAACGGCGAGGCGTACAGTACCCCTCTGGTTATGTGCCCCATAATCGCTGACCTCTTTTGAACACGGACAAACGGTCGAAATGGGAACATTTACTTCGAGGACCAGATCATAGCCCTTCTGCCTGTTCAGAGAACCGGCGATACGGCAGCGGTATTCCATCAGACCCGCGCTTTGGGTAACAGGTGAGAGCTTTCGAATGAAATATGGAAAATTTATTTCCATATGGGCGGATTCGGAGTGGAGATGCTCCTGAAGAGCTTCCAGAACGCTGGAGAATTCCCTGATATCGAGGTGGCCGTGGAAGTCGTTCAGCAGTTCAATGAAACGGCTCATGTGCGTGCCCTTGAATTCCCGCGGCACATTAACGTACATGTTTATGGACGCCACCGTGTGCTGGACCCCGTTGTGCTTGTCCATCACGGTGACCGGATAGCGGATATCTTTAACACCGACCTTGTCGATACTTATATTCCTGTGGTCAGACTGATTCTGGACATCGATCATAAAAAGCCGTCCTTTACCGGGGACCGACAGCTTCGGCTGCTTCCACCAGGTTTTTCACTATTCT
>JBEKXG010000080.1:0-11659 GCA_049512295.1 Syntrophobacteraceae bacterium | reverse complement strand
ACTTTCTTGAAAGCCAGGTCTTCCTGCATTTTTGCCATCTTCTCCTGCAGCATCTTAACCTGCTGGAGCGGGTTGAATCCCTTCGCCATAGTCTTTTCTCCTCCCTTTGAACCTACTTATCTCTTTTTTTCCCGTCGCGCAACAGGCCAGGTTCAGGCCGCCCGGTCGGTTTCACCTCGATGAGTTCAGCCCCCAATATCTCCATTGCGCACTGAACGGCAGGATGATTGACGATGTGTTTGGCCCCTGAAGGTTTCACTGTTCTTTGACCTTGAGCGGCACTTCCAAAAGTCCGGGGCGATTTTGTAATTATAATCCATTGGAACCGGGAACCAAAGAAAGCCCGGGAGGCCTCATCGAGGTTCCGGGTAAATTCCGGACCATTGGCGCTCTTTTCGAACAACTCCGGGACCTCCAGCTCGAGAGATTCCCCGGAAGCCTTGACCGTGCAGTGAGAAACTTTGGCCCACAGAATGGGATTGTGGTTCTCGAGAAAGGCGACGAACCCCGGCCAACCCTCGACGGCTTTCGAGGCCGAAACCGGCGAAGTTAGTTTTTGATCCCGCAATGCTTCAGGAGGAAGGTCTGCCTGCACAGGAAACTCAGTATCCGGCCCCGGAAGCGATTCGTAGTTGTCAATAAAGCCGGATGCCGGTGGAGCCGGCCCCAAATTAGAAGTGACACCGGACAGCGGCGGCATGGCCTTTGTTGCCGTCGTTTTCTCGCGGCTGGAGGCGCCGGGCCGATCCTGGAGGGGACGCGATGGCTGCTCACAATGGGGCGGCGCCGAAGAAGGGGCCTTTTTATCGAATTCGGGCCGGCTCTCGGAGATAACGCAGGCAGAAGCTTCATGCCCCTCTTTCAGACTGCGTTCGATCATTACGATCCTGTCCAGCACAGCATCGATAGATTCAAGCTTCGGGAGCTGGGCCATGCGCAAAAGAAGCATCTCCAGAGCGATCTTCGGCATGCTCGAGCGGCGGATTTCCTCCTCGCCCTTCAGCAGCATCTGGAAATAGACATGGAGGGACTCGGGAGTCGTGCCGGCCGCCTGATCCTTCAACAGTTTCTTCTCGTCTTCGGGCAGATCGAGCCGCATTTCACGGTCATCACAAATCGCTATGAAAAGGAGATTTCGAAAATGGTCGCACAGATGCTGGCAAAAGCGTCTGCAGTCGATTCCGCGCCGGTATACCTCTTCGATGAGATCCAGGCAGGCTTGCGCGTTTCCCGAAAGGACCGCCTCTGCGGTCCGCAATACGCTTTGCCTGTCGATCACCCCGAGGATGTCCAGGATTTCCCTGTCAGGAAGCCCGTCGCCGCTGAAGGCCAGGAGCTGTTCGAGCAGGCTCTGCGCATCCCGCATACTTCCGTCGGCCTCCCGCGCGATTGCGTAAAGGACGCCGTCCGAAAAATCAGCCCCTTCCTGCGATGTAATTCTTTTGAGATGTTCCACGATTTGCTGCAGGCTCAGGCGCCGGAAATCGAACCTCTGACACCGGCTGAGGATAGTAGCCGGGATTTTGTGAGGCTCGGTCGTGGCAAATATGAAGATGACGTGCGGGGGCGGCTCTTCGAGGGTCTTCAGCAGAGCGTTGAAAGCCTCCGTAGTCAGCATGTGCACTTCATCGATAATATAGACTTTGTAGCGCCCCTTCGCGGGCCTGTAACGAACAGTTTCCCTCAGCTCGCGTATGTTGTCGATCCCCCGGTTGGAGGCGCCGTCGATCTCGATAACGTCAACCGAGTTTCCATGGGATATTTCACGGCAGTTAGAACATTGGTTGCACGGAATGGGAGAAGGCCCATTTTCGCAGTTGAGGGCTTTAGCCAGGATTCGCGCGATGGATGTTTTCCCCACCCCACGCGCTCCGGTAAAAAGGTAAGCATGTGCGATACGTTCCAGCCGAATCGCGTTCTGGAGCGTCCGTGTCACATGCGGCTGGCCTATTACTTCCTCAAAGGTCTGAGGCCGCCATTTTCGGGCAATAACAAGATAGGACATAGATGGTTGTCAGCAGACATCTGTTAGTTTGAAATCCAAGAGTTTTGGCCGAAAAATACGAAACCCGCCGGTTTTTGGTTTTGGCCAGGGGCTGAGGGCTAAAAAGTGGCGGAGAGAGAGGGATTCGAACCCTCGATACACCTTTTGGGCGTACACACGATTTCCAGTCGTGCTCCTTCAGCCTCTCGGACATCTCTCCGCTTATGGATTCCCGACTCGGGACAACAGTTTAAACCCTCAAAGAGGTCAACTTTTAGCCGAAAAATCCAAAAACCACCAGTTTTTGTTTCTATCTAACGGTTAACGGCCAAAACGTGGCGGAGAGGGTGGGATTCGAACCCACGTGCCCTGCTCTTCACAGGACAACTCGATTTCGAGTCGAGCCCGGTACGGCCACTTCGGTACCTCTCCGCAATAATAACCATAGTAAGATACGCCTACATACTCCACTTAAGAAGGGACAAATGCCCACTGTCTTTATTAAAGTTTTGATTCTAATGTAAGTGGAGAGCAATTTAAACGATAATTGCCGCAAAATGTCTGATTTCATATTTCTAAAGGCAAAGCGGCAGCTTCTCTTCTCAGCCCCGGCGCTCTTTGAAGAACCTGCGCAGAACTCGGGCGCAGCTCTGAGCCAGGACCCCCCCCGTGACATCTATTTGATGGTTGAAGCAAGCAACCCCCGTCAGATCCAGCACGCTTCCAGCCGCCCCGCTCCGCGGGTCGCGCGCGCCGAAAACCAGGCGCCGCACTCTAGCGTTAAGCATCGCCCCAACACACATCGCACAGGGCTCAAGCGTGACATACACAGTGGTTCCAGGCAACCGGTAATTGCCGACCCTGATGGAGGCGCTCCTGATTGCCAAAATTTCGGCATGCGCCGTAGGGTCATTGGATATAATCGGCTTGTTGTGTGCTCTTGAGAGGATTTCTCCATCCGGGCCCACGACCACTGCCCCGACCGGCACTTCGGCCTGAGAGTAACCCTTTTCGGCCTCCTCGATTGCAAGGCCCATGAAAAAATCATCGAGTTCCAAAACTGTTCTCTATCGACCCGGTCAGCATGACGATTGCCAATAGCACAGTTTTGGTATATAGAAAAGACTTTTTGAGCAGTATTGGTGCTGCAGGTGGTCCGGGTTATTATCGCAAGGGGTATATTTTCCATGGAACGAGGCCGGAATGCCGAATTAGGGCCGACGTGCTCGAAAACCGATCCGCCGCCTCTAAAAAAGTACCCTTGTCCGGACTGCCATTTCTGCCAGCTTTGCAGCGATTCCCGGTGCAATTGCTGCCGAAGCGCAAAGACCGCGGGAAGCTGTTCCAAAATGAGCTTGGCTGAACAGATTCGACTTTATGATGAAATTAACGCTAACGACCCGCTCATGAGAAAAAAATGCAAATGATTTCGAAAGAAGTTTTGTCGCGGTCCCGGTGCTTTTCCGTCCTGGCAGTGTTTATCATCATTTCAATCATCGCTCTTTCCCGGGTGGGCGAACCATCTTCCAAAGAGATGCCTGACACCGGCGACCGCCAACAGGTTTCACATGAAAAAGTTCTCCCTCTCGACCCTGAAAAGCCCCGCCCGGAAAATGCCCGGGATGAGAGGGGATCATCGGCGCTTTGGCGCAGTTGCATCTGGGAGAGCTTGCCCACCGAGACTTTAAATGGCCCTGAGCCTGACCCCGTCAGCGAAGCATATCAGCAAAATGACTGGAAACCTATCTTCATCGACTCTCGATTCGGACTGAACCAGGGAGCAGCGCTGCTCCTCGCCCGCCTCCACACGATCGAAAACCAGGCCATAGACCCTCGGCCATTCAAGCTGGATGAACTGTCCCAAAGCCTCGATAAGCTTGACCGATGCCGCTCCACGCTCAAGGCCGCTGACTTCGGCCTCAAAGATAGCAGGGCGGAGTCCCTTTCGGATTCCGCTGAACTCCTGAAAAAATACCAGGAAACCTTCCTGGCAGCCGGCGAAGCGGATGTCCGGCTTACCACCGCTTACTTTCTCTTCGCCAAGGAAATGAATCCTTTTTTACAGAAGGAAGAGTATCTGAAAGCCCTTTCGGGCAGGGTCCCACTTTCGAAGTTCCTCCAGGACCTTGCGCCGGACACATTCAACTATGAAGCGCTCATTTCCGCCTATGCGAGGTATAAAAAACTCACGGCACAGGGGGCCCAGCAGCGTGTCGGCATGACGTCCAAGGCGCGTCACGGCGAGTCCGGAAATCACATCCGCGACTTGCAAAAAAGGCTGCAGCAGGAGGATTTTTATTCCGGGAATATCACAGGTGTCTATGACGCAGAGACCCAGCGCGCCGTGAAAGAGTTTCAGGCCGCCCACCTGATCGACCCCGACGGCGCTGTCGGCCAACGGACAATAGAATGGCTCAACGTCTCTTTTCGGCAGAAGTCAGAGATGATCGCCCTGGCTATCAAAGCCGTTCGGCAAAGCCAAACGCGCACACGCAGCCGGTTTATTCGAATAAACATTCCTCAATTCATGCTGGAGTATTACAAGGACGGCCGATTGCAGGAAGCCCACAAGATCGTGGTAGGCAAGGCGAGTGGAAAGAAGGTAAAATTCAGGGGCAAGATGGTCGGAGAGAACCAAACTCCAACCCTGACCGGCGCCATTGAACAGGTAATCCTTAATCCGCGCTGGTATGTTTCGGACCGCATACGGCTGGAGTTGGACGCCGCGGCCAAGTCCGACCCGGAGTGGTTTACCAAGCACGGTTATGTGAGCATGAGTTCACAATATCCCTGGGGGGCGCCCCGGCTTTTCCAAAGCCCTGGACCGAAAAACGCGCTCGGCCGCGTTAAATTCGAGTTTCCCAACCCTTACGCCGTTTACCTGCACGATACTCCGCTCAAGCATCTGTTCGCGAGGTCACGCCGGGATTTTTCCCACGGCTGTATTCGAGTCGATAAGGCACTGGAGCTTGCCGAAACACTTCTCAGAGATGACGCCAACCCCTATGCTGAAAAGATGAAATCTGTTCTTACAGGGTCCAGGCAGGTTTTTGTGAAGCTCTCACAACCCGTTCTGATCTCGGTAGAATATGTTCCGGTCGTCACTAACGGCAGCGGGCAGGTGGTTTTCGCGGGTGACCCTTATGGAATTTTGAAAGAAAACAATAGCCAGAAAGGATGAAAACCTGATTTCAAAGTAATTTTCGCCTGTTCAAAAAACTCATATTGATTTTAAGTTACTATATTTAAAGGAATTTTTGTTTCATAATTTATTCATTTCTCGATATATGATTGCAAAATGATATTATTTCATAACGATATAAACCACTTAGCATGCCTCAATTGATCGCGGTCGTTTATCTTCCGAAATATATTTCATATGTCTCCATGCTAGACATTTTATGATGATATTTCAGATATTTACCTTTCAATATGAAATAAATTCAGGCAAATTCTCAAAAACTGTTTGACATGAACCCCCTCTTTTTGGTAGTAGAACCGACATCCAATACAGATTTGATATGAGCAGCTTCGGCGAATGATGGGGGACTCCTTAAGGCCAACATGGAGGGGGAAAGTTTATGGGGGGAGCCAAATCTCAAAGGGCATTATACTGTGCCTTGGCGCTATCGGCCGTATTTGTAGTCTCTTCTTTAATTTTTATCCAGACATGTCAAGCTCTTACCGCCTCCTATGGACGTCCCTACCAGGGACACCTGCAAAATGGTGTCGTCTTTCCAAACCAGTTTCCGGGTTACCATCTGCGCGATGAGAGCAGGTCCCATACCACCCCTGAAGTGGTGGGCGCTCTGCTTGACGCGATAGAAGCTGTCCGGACGCAGTTCCCTGGCACCTGCGATGTCTTTATCGGAGATTTTTCCTGCGCGGGTGGCGGGTCTGCCATCCATCACCGCTCTCACCAGAATGGAAGAGACGTTGACATCGGGATGTACGCAAAGGGCAACCGCCCGCTGGATACTTTCACCCCGATGGGCGAGGAAAACCTTGACGCCTCCAAGACCTGGTGCCTCATCGAAAACCTGATTGCCTCGCAGCGCGTGCAGTACATTTTTCTGGACCGGCGCGTCCAGAGGGTACTCTATGAATACGCGCTGACCCGCGGCTATGATCAGGCGTACCTGGAGCGCGTTTTCGGAAATGTACGCGGGTCCTTGATCCAACATGTCAGAAATCACGTCGACCATATGCACGTCCGCTTTTTCACTCCATGGTCCACTCTTGCGGCGCACATTGGACCCGATGAGACGGAAAAGCAATCGGTTATCGAGATCGCTCAGCAGTCATATCTGCCCAGCAAGGTCAATTACTATGTGAACGGCTCTGAAAAAGGGCTTGACGAGCTTGCCCGCAGCTTCGGGGTTACCCAGGGGGATCTGTGCAGGTGGAATCATATAAGCCCATCCGCCGTGCCCGTTCCGGGTAGTTGCCTCGTTTTCTACAAAAGGAGTTTCGAAAGCGAGCCGGTTCTGCTGGCGCGCTCACTGCAACCCGGCTTCATTGCGCAGGCCCCTGCTGTCAGGATGGCTTCTCTTCGCCGCGAACCCGAACCAGCGAGCGTATTCGATTCTACTCCTTCGGCGGAGCCTGAACCTATCGTGAAGGAGAAGAAGTCCGGGCGCTCACCCACCCCTGGATTCCGGACCTATAAAGCCAAAAAAGGCGACACTCTCGAAAAGATTGCCCGGCGCAACAAGCTGGACGTAAAGCTTCTTTGCCAGTTGAACGGGATCAAGAAGACTGCTCCACTGAGATCCGGGCAAAGGGTAAAAACCGGCGCTGCAAAAATTTATGCCGATGCAGGCCATGTTGCAACCGATGCGCGCCAAAGGGGATCATCATCTTCATCGATTTGTTTCGCATCCGATTCCAAAAAGCCTGACTCACCAACTGCCGCCTATTACACCGTTAACAGGGGCGGGACCCTGCACGACGTTTCAAAAAAGACCGGGATTCCGCTTTCATCGCTGTGCCAGTTGAATGGACTTGGCCGCAACGCTCATCTAAAGCCAGGGCAGAGGATAAAGCTCACTCAGGCAAATCTGCCTGTAAAACCCTCCTTCGGCAGCGCTTCATGCTCGATCAAGGAATCTGCAAAAAAGCCTGCGGCAGTTAAATCGGACAAGAAATCTTCAAAACCATCTGAAGCAAAAGCCGCCCGGAAAACGGCCGCCAAAGCCGGCGCCTCGAAATCCATAGCCAAGGAAAAATCCAAGCCGGCGGCAAAAGCAAAAGGCTCAGCAAAACCGGCGGCGGCTAAAGGGAATGTAAAACCGGCGGCGTCCGCTAAAGCCGCGGCAGGGAAGCCCGCTTTAAAGCAAACGGGCAAATCCGGCAAGCGCGCGCCGGCGACCGCTCAGAAAAAGACACCGGGTACTAAATCGGGGTCATCCAAGTCTAAGGTCAAAACAGCAGCTAAGCCCGGGAAAAATACGACCCTTGCAAAGAGGTAAATTTATCCGGCGCAGGCAGGGAATGTGAGTAAACTCCCCTGGACCGGCCTTTTCTTTTCTTGAAATATAAGATATAGATACAGCTTCGAACGGGCACTATCCGGTGCCCGTTCTTTTTTGCACTTGAGTTTGAAAAAGAATACGGCAACGATTCCATTTCAGGGGAAAGCGTCTGGAGTTCAAATGTCCAACAACACCGCAGAAAGAATTGCACGGCTGAGAAACATCGGCATCAGCGCTCACATAGATTCCGGGAAAACAACTCTAACGGAACGAATCCTGTTTTACACCCTGCGCATTCACGCCATTCACGATGTCAAGGGAAAGGATGGCGTGGGGGCCACAATGGATTTCATGGAATTGGAAAGGGAGCGCGGAATCACTATCCAGTCTGCCGCCACCCATTGCTCGTGGGACGATCATCCGATCAACATCATCGATACGCCGGGTCACGTCGATTTTACCATCGAAGTGGAACGGGCGCTTCGGGTCCTCGACGGGGCCATCCTGGTGCTGTGCGCCGTCGGCGGGGTCCAGTCCCAGTCGGTTACCGTTGACCGGCAGATGGTGCGCTACCGCGTCCCCAGGATCGCTTTCGTAAACAAGTGCGACAGGACCGGGGCGGACCCTTTCCGTGTGGCGCGGCAACTCCAGGAGAAGTTGAACCACAATCCGGTGCTGCTTCAAATTCCAATGGGCCTGGAGAGCGATCACCGCGGGGTAATCGATCTGGTATCCATGAAGGCGCTCACTTTCGGGGGAGAGCACGGCGAGGAATTGATCGAGGCAGAGATACCTGCGGAATTTATCGATCTGGCACATGCAAAAAGGGAGGAAATGCTCGATAAGGTATCCTTGTTTTCCGATGAATTGACCGAGACGATCCTGGCCGAGGAGCCGATATCCGAAGATATGGTGCAGGAGGCTATCCGCAAGGGCACACTTGCCCTGGAGCTTACCCCCGTTCTAATGGGTTCGGCTTACAAAAACAAAGGGGTCCAGCCGCTTCTCGACGCAATCGTGAAGTACCTCCCCAGCCCGCTCGATATCGAGAACGACGCCCTTGACCTCGACCGGGAGGAAGAGCGGGTCGTTCTCGGAAGCAAACCCGATCCGCCCCTGGTAATGCTTGCGTTCAAACTCGAAGTAAGCCGCTACGGGCAGCTCACATACGTTCGCCTCTACCAGGGGACCCTGAACAAGGGAGACACAATCGTCAACACGAGAACGGGCAAGCGTGTCAAAGCTGGACGCCTGGTCCGGATGCACGCCGATGAGATGGAGGAAATCGAGTTCGCGACGGCCGGCGACATCGTGGCCCTTTTCGGTATCGACTGCGCCTCCGGGGACACCTTCACAGACGGGCAGGTGCGCTACGCAATGACCTCGATGTACGTCCCTGCACCCGTTATTTCGCTTGCAGTAAAGCCCAGGGATAAAAAGGCCGAGATGAACCTGAGCAAGGCGCTCGCCCGCTTTTCCAAAGAGGACCCCACATTCAAGGTCTACCTTGATGGAGAAACCTCCGAGACCATAATCTGCGGGATGGGAGAGCTTCACCTGGACGTCTATGTCGAGCGGATGCGGCGCGAGTACAACGCCGAGATCGACACGGGCATGCCGAAGGTCGCCTATCGCGAATCGCCCACCCGCAAGGCGAACTTCAACTACACCCATAAGAAGCAGACGGGCGGAGCGGGTCAGTTCGGCCGTATCGCCGGGTTCCTCGAGCCGCTTTCCGAAGGGGATTTCGAGTTCGTCAATATGGTCACCGGCGGGGCAATCCCGACCGAATTCATACCGTCATGTGAAAAGGGGTTCAGGGCGTGTCTCGCAAAGGGAGGATTCGCGGGATTTCCTGTCGTTGGAGCGCGGGTTACGATAAATGATGGTGCCGCCCACTCAGTGGACTCATCCGACCTGGCTTTCCAGCAGGCGGCAATCGGGGCCTTCCGCGAAGCCTACGCGAGATCGAACCCGGTGCTCATCGAGCCTATCATGCGCGTTGTGGTCGAAACCCCTTCCGAGTTTCAGGGCGCAGTGCTGGGAAGTCTGAACCAGAGGCGCGGAATAATCCAGTCTACATCGGAAGACGGCTTTTTCTCGACCGTAGAGGCCGAAGCGCCGCTCTCGGAGATGTTTGGCTACGCGACCGTGCTCCGATCCTCAACCCAGGGCAAGGCTGAATTCACCATGGAATTCTCCAGGTATAATGTGGTCCCCAAAAGCCTGGCCGAGGAGATCATAAAAAAGGAAAAGGAAAACCGCAAATAACGCATCGGAAAGAAATACTCTGTATTGAAACTATTTTTGCGCTTTGTAGCTTTCCTGGAAAACCTTTTCGTCCACATTACCCGAATCTGGACCGCCGCAATCAGGAGTATAGCAGCTAACATTGATGAATTCGCATTTTGCCTTGCAGGACGGACAGGTTTCCGGCGGCGACTCCACATCAATCGTATTTCCACATTTATTACATTTCCAGACATCCATAGCTCTCTCCCTGTCATGGAGGGTATGCAAAAAACCTCACGGAAAACCTCAAGTATTTACAAACATCCCCGTATCGGAGAAAATTAATTTAAGGACTCATTCAAGGGATGCAAACCGGCGGCGTTTTTATTCTGTTGGAGCACGCTTATTTTCGCAAAATGCAGGTTACCGGATGGTCGAACTAAACTGGCTCCTGTTTTGCTTTCTTTTTCTATATGTGGGGCAGAGCGCATTCAAAATCTGGGTTGAGCGAATCAATCTGATTCATTGTATGAAACACGCGAACAGGGCACCGGCCGGATTCGAGGGCTTCATCGATGATTCAAAGCTCACCAGCGCCGGAGCGTACGCACGGGCAAAAACCCGGAGCGGGATTTTTGAGGAAATCGCTTCGGATTTGACGCTCCTTGTGATCCTGCTCTCAGGATTTTTGCCCCTGCTCGTCCGTTTGTCCGATAATCTCGGGCTGTCGATGATTGCGGCGGGGCTCGTTTTCTTTTTTGCCCCCGGGTTCTTTCATTTCCTGGTTGAACTTCCTTTCGGCTACTACAATACCTTCGTTGTCGAGCAGAAGTTCGGCTTCAACAGATCCACCCTGAAGCTCTGGATAATTGACCATATAAAGGCGGCATTGGTCTCGGCCGCTCTCTTTGCGGCGATTTTTTCCATCCTTTTGCTCTTCATCGCCAGATCGCCTCGTTTCTGGTGGTTTTGGGGTTTTCTGCTTCTCTCAGCCGTGCAGTTGCTGATGGCTATACTTTATCCCGTGGTCCTGGCGCCGCTCTTTAACAAGTTTGAACCAGTCCGGGACGGGGAACTTTCCGAAAAGATCAGGGCGCAGATGGAAAAAAGCGGCATCCGTGTGAAAAAAATCCTGCAGATGAACGCGGGGATCAGGAGCCGGCACACAAACGCTTATTTTACCGGAATTGCAAAAACCAAACAGATCGTGCTTTTCGATACGCTGATCGAATCGCACACGCACGATGAGATCCTTGGGGTGCTCGCGCATGAAGCGGGCCATTTCAGGAAAAAACACGTCCTGAAGCAGCTTCTCATCTTTGCCCCCCTTTCGCTGGCAGCATTTTATATCACCTGGCTCTTCATTCAATGGCCGCTTCTTTTCTCCACCTTCGGATTCAGCACGCCGCTGCCCTACGTTGGACTTTTTTTGGCCGGAGTCTTTTGGAGCAAGGCCGGATTCTTCCTCCAGCCGCTCTACATGGCGATATCCAGGCGTTTTGAAAGAGAAGCCGACATTTTCGCGGCTGATATGCTTGGAGGCGGCGCCGCGCTGGCCGGCGCGATGAAGAGACTTGCGGCCGATAACCTCTCCAACCTCAACCCGCATCCGCTTTATGTCTGGTTTCACTACTCCCATCCACCCGTTGCGCAAAGAGTCGCCGCGCTGGAGGGGACCCCGGCAGGTCTAAATGGCGGGCAGACAACTCTGAAAGGCACGGACGTTTAATCGATGACCGGGACTCTCATCAATATGGGTGCGATCCTTGCCGGAACCGCGATCGGCTCCCTGGCCGGATCGAGGCTGCCGCCGAGGATGCGCCGGATCGTACTTTACGGACTCGGCCTGGCGGTGATTCTGCTCGGCATCCAGATGGCCGTTCGGACGCAGAATATCCTTGTCGTGCTGGGGGCTGTACTAATCGGCGGCACAATCGGCGAGTTATTGAGAATAGAAGACCGGCTGGAG
>JBEKXG010000079.1:0-19881 GCA_049512295.1 Syntrophobacteraceae bacterium | reverse complement strand
AACGAAAGGGATTGGAACGCTTCACCCAGTCTGGAGTTGGCCTTGACCTTGGCCGCTCGGTATTCCTCTGTCGCTTTCGAAAGCTTGTGTTTTGCTTCCAGAATACCTCCCTGATTACGGTCGAAAATCGGGATAGGAATGGCGATGCCAACCACAAAGGCATTCTCATTGTACTCATTGAAACGCTGCGCCCCGCCGCTAACGGTAACATCGGGAATTCTTTTCGCCTCCTGGACTGCCAAAGCGGCTGAACGCTGCTCAAGCTCCTTGACATAGCGGGCCACATCGGGATTCCGTAAGATTAATTCTCGTATTTCATCGAGCGAAGGAATCGCCTTCACCTCATCGAGTGCGCCTTCCACACCCTTGAAAGTTGGTGATTCCTGGCCCAGTGTGGCAGCGAGTTTATAGCGTGAGGTCTTGAGAACGCTCCGCGCCTTTTCCCATTCGATCTTTGCGTTCGAGAGGGCAACGAAGGATTTGGTCTCCTCCAGGGGTGAGATCTTCCCTGCCTTCACGCGCTCCGAAACTGAATTAAAGACCTGTTCGGCAAGGAGCACCAGTTCCGATGTCAAGGCCTCCTGCTCCTGGGCAGCGAGGACCGCCACGAAAGACTTTGAGACTTCGGTCAGCACGTCCAGACGTTTTACTTCGTAGTCCCAGCCGGCGAGGTCCTTTTCAAGCTGAGCAAGACGCATTCTTTTTGCCCTTTTACCGCCAAGTTCGATTAATTGGCTCAATTGGACGGTTGTCTCGGCGAAATTGAAATTCTTTAGGATCCGATCTCCACCGAACTCTTCGACAGTAGCACCTAATACAGGGTTCGGCACGACTCCAGCCTGAAGAGCTCTTGCTTCAGAGGCCCGAATTTCCAGGGAGGTTGCAGCAAGTTCTGGATTCTTCATCAGGGCAAGAGAAAGGGCGTCTCTGAGCGTGATGACCCCGGTAGGATCGGGAATCGATTCGGTAGGTACTGAATCGACAGTACTGGAGCCTTCCCGGTGAATCGGGGCTGGTTCCATCAAGTTGACAATGACGGCAGAACGGGAATTTGACGAGACCGGGCTTGAGGCACAGCCTGACAGTAGGCAAATAAAAAAATAGATATACCCGGGGAATCGAATCCGCATCGTTTTGCTCCAGGTAAGGAAAAGAAGGTCCTCGATCGGAGGCGCTGGTCCTGGTAAAAGTTATGAACTACGCTCCGATCAGGTCAAAATGTATGGATTGATTTTTAAGTTGGATGGGCGGTTAAATCTGTAGAATGACAGAAGTGAGAGAGCTTAGCATCACGTCCGGTGCGGGCGTGTGTAGTTGAATAAAATAATTCTCCGGATGTGATGCGATTTGGCCATTATCATTCCGAGGAATGGTCAAAAGAGGCATAAGCTGAGATGGCGCAGGTTGCGAAGAGTCCGGAGCACCGGCAAGGCTGCTAAACGTTAGTGGAAGGTCTTTACAGGGATCACAGGAAGCTCCGGAAAATACGGACAGCCAATTATAACCGTGGTTCGGTGAAGCATCTCCAGTTCCAAGCGTGCAGTGACTGCAGTGAATGCCGTCCTCCGATGCTTCCACGGCGGCCTGACCGTTCGCTTTATAGCAGATCACGACCTTCCCGATGGTTCCCGTTGAAAGCATGAGATAGAGCAGGGCACTGAAAACTGTGACGATGTCCCTTCGTTTTGTCACCATGACCTTCCTGAAATACAGCAAGAGCTTAGTCGATAGTATGTTGATTTCCAACCGAAAGTTATCAACCTATATTCTTTTGATGCCAAAGTGTCAATGCTTTCAAAATTTGGAAAATCAGCTCCCGGAACACATGAAAAGCGCAATTATCGATCACCGCCTTAACCTTGATATTTTCTCCTATTGTTCTATGGCATCAAGCCTTCCTTCTTTCGCGATGCTTGGAACCATGACGAGGGCGGCAACCGGGTCGCCCACCACCAATGAAACGCGGCATTCAGGGCCGGCCCGCCCGACAATATGGCAGAAAGATAGGCGCAAATGGAACTCTGACGGGAATCGGCGGAGATCCCCGCACTGTTCGGACGACCGGCAGCACGACGTTTTGCGCTGGCCACCTGATGCTGACGGGGCTTGGGCTGGGAGGCGGTGTCGCCATATGGGTGCTTGGGCGTCCGCTGGAGCGGATCGTAAACTGAGGTCGGGTATCGGATATCGGAGGTCGGAAAGAATCCGATTTTTCCTCAGCATCGAGAATCGAATTGACTTAAGTCAATGCTTGGCAGACCATTGAATGATAATACAGGTCTCACGAGGGTCATGAACGGGCAAGGGCAAGTGTTCGAGTCACCAAAAGGTATGTTTACTGACAAAAATTACCATGGATGTATGAAATTCTTGTTGGATGATGTATTGAGTTGACCTAAGCCCTCGTTCTAACTTTACTATTTTATCGAGGATTGAAAGTAGAAGGAGATACATGGAAAAGTACGTTTGCACGGTTTGTGACTATGTATACGACCCGGCTCAGGGAGATCCGGAAAACGCAAACCAGAAGGAGAAAAAATGTTCTGTTACCAGTGTGAGCAAACGGCCAAAGGGGAAGGTTGTACCAAAATAGGAGTTTGTGGAAAGCAGCCCGATACGGCTGCGCTGCATGATCTGCTGACGTATGCCCTTAAAGGACTCGCCCTGTTTGCCGTGGAGGGACGCAAGGTTGGTGTCCGTGAACGTGATGCGAATATCTTTACCTGTGAGGCTATGTTTTCAACGCTCACAAATGTAAACTTTGACCCGCAAAGAATAGCCACACTGGCTAAGCGAGCCATTGAGCTTCGCGATAATCTTAGAGCCAAGGTGAGAGCAGCCGGGGGAAAAGTCGACTTTTCTGATGATGCGGCCAATTTCGCGTTAGCTTCTTCGGTTGAGGGTATGGTTGCTCAGGGCGAGAAGGTGGGGTTCAAATCCGATCCCTCCATCAATCCCGATATCCTATCCCTTCAGCACACCGTTCTTTTCGGCCTGAGGGGTGTGAGCGCCTATGCCGATCATGCGCACCTTCTCGGGCAGGAAGACGATGCTGTCTACGCATTCGTCCATGAAGCTCTGGCCTCGACGCTTAGAAAAGACCTCGACCTGAATGCGTGGGTCGGGCTGGTGCTCAAATGTGGAGAGATGAACCTGAAGGCAATGGAACTTCTCGATGCCGGCAACACCGGCACCTTCGGACATCCCACCCCGACTAAGGTTCCCCTCGGCCATAGGAAAGGCAAGGCGATACTCGTCTCCGGCCACGATCTCAAGGATCTCTCCGACCTGCTTAAGCAGACAGAGGGAAAGGGCATCGACATCTATACCCATGGAGAGATGCTTCCCACTCACGGATACCCTGTGCTAAAGAAGTATCCCCATTTCTATGGTCATTACGGCACGGCATGGCAGAACCAGCAAAAGGAGTTTGCCGCCTTCCCGGGCGCCATCCTCATGACCACCAACTGCATCCAAAGGCCCCAAGGGGGTTACGCCGAGAACATCTTCACGACAGGCCTCGTCGGTTGGCCGGGGGCGATCCACGTAAAGAATGGCGAATTTGCGCCCGTTATCAAAAAGGCGTTGGAGCTTCCCGGATTTCAAGACGACGCTAATGGCAAAGAAGTCATGGTCGGGTTTGCCCACAATACCGTTATGAGCGTTGCCGATAAGGTAATAAATGCTGTCAAAGGCAATGCTATCCGTCATTTCTTCCTGGTGGCCGGTTGTGACGGGGCTAAGCCTGGCAGGAACTACTACACGGAGTTCGTGGAGAAGGTCCCCGATGATTGCGTGGTGCTCACCCTGGCCTGTGGCAAGTTCCGATTCTTTGATAAGGACCTCGGCGCCATCGGCGGGCTTCCCAGACTTATGGACGTCGGCCAGTGCAATGACGCCTACTCGGCGATCCAGATTGCCGTGGCACTGGCAAATGCCTTCGGAGTGGGAGTCAATGAACTTCCCCTCTCACTCGTGCTCTCCTGGTACGAACAGAAGGCGGTGGCCATCCTGCTCACTCTCCTGCACCTCGGCATCAAAAACATCAGGCTTGGTCCTTCTCTGCCTGCATTCCTCACTCCCAATGTTCTCGATGTTCTGGTAAAGAATTTTAATATCATGCCTATCACTACTCCCGATGAGGATCTGAAAGCCATATTGGGTTAGCTGTTAAAGATGTGGGCCCGTTTTGGTCCACATCTTCATTATAAGGAGGAGGAAAGATGTCACCAGAAGAAAAAATTGTGGAACAATTATCGCCATGGTGGAAGCGAGCGGTCATTGTTACGATGTTGATCGGATTTACCGTCCTGATTCTGGTGACAATGCTTGCCTACCGGGATGCTCCGCCCATTCCCGATAAAATTGTTTCCGCCTCGGGAGAAACCTTGCTGACCGGGCAGGATATTTCGGCCGGACAAGAAGTGTTTCTCAAATATGGCCTCATGGAAAACGGTACTATTTGGGGACACGGGGCCTACCTCGGGCCGGATTTTTCCGCTGAATACCTGCATACGCTGGGAGTTGATGCCGCCGAAGCTCAGGCTCAAAAGCTTTTCGGCCGCCGCATGGACCAATTAACCCGTGGAGAACAGGGGACTGTCGAGGAGGAAGTGCGGCTCCTCCTGAGACAGAACCGCTACGACCCGGCAAACAAAACACTGGTCTTCACCGGACCGGAGGCAGCTTCTTACCAAAAGCAAATAAACAAGTGGGCCGGCTACTTTTCCGAACCGTCCCATAACGGTGGCTTGAAGCCGAACTATATCAGCGATAAAAAAGAACTGAAGCAACTGACAGCATTTTTTGCCTGGGCTGCCTGGGCCTCAGTTGCCAATCGCCCCGGAAAGTCTCAGTCGTACACCAACAATTTCCCGTATGACCCGCTGGTGGGAAATACTCCTACCGGAGATGCCGTTCTCTGGAGCGCCATCAGCCTGATCACTCTTCTGGTGGGCACGGGACTCGTGTTGTTTGCTTTCGGCAAATTCAACTATCTCGGCTGGAAAGGGACGGGCTCGCCCATCCATCCTCAAATGCTGCCCGGCGGAACTAGTGAGAGCCAGCGGGCAATCATCAAGTTTTTCCTGGTAGTGGCCCTTCTTTTCCTGGCACAGGTTCTGGTGGGCGGGGCCACCGCGCACTTCCGCGCCGAACCGGGGAGCTTTTACGGAATCGATCTCAACCAGGTATTCCCGAGTAATATTTTACGCACCTGGCATCTACAGTTGGCCCTTTTCTGGATTGCGACCGCCTATGTTGCAGGTGGTTTGCTGCTAACCCGTGCCCTGGGGGGAACGGAGCCGAAGGGGCAGGTGTTCGGAATCAACCTGCTGTTCTGGGCCTTGGTTGTGGTTGTGGCCGGGAGCCTTTTCGGCGAATTCCTGGGCATCAATCAGCTCCTCGGAAACCTCTGGTTCTGGTTCGGGCATCAGGGATGGGAATACCTCGACCTTGGCCGGGGTTGGCAGGTCATGCTCGCCTTGGGACTGGTACTGTGGGCCGTTCTATTGTTTCGAGGGCTTGCGCCCGCCCTGCGCGATCCGGAACGAAGGGAAATCTCGTCTCTTTTCATGCTCTCGGCCCTGACAATCCCGCTTTTCTACCTGCCTGCTTTCTTTTTCGGGAGCACAACGGGGTATTCGATCGTTGACAACTGGCGCTTCTGGATCATCCATCTCTGGGTCGAAGGTTTCTTCGAACTCTTTGTAACAGTTATGGTGGCTGTTATCTTTTACCGGCTGGGCGTGGTTTCCCGCCTCACTGCGACACGAATCATCTACCTGGACGCCATTCTCTTTCTGGGCGCCGGGATTATCGGCACCGGTCATCACTGGTATTGGACCGGCCAGTCTAATGTCAATCTTGCCCTCTCCGCTATATTCTCCGCAATGGAGGTTGTTCCCCTGACGCTTCTCACGCTGGATGCCTGGGATTTTGTCAAACTGACAAGAGGCGAGCGCGACGCGTCCGGCAAACCT
The DNA here is from genome assembly GCA_049512295.1 of Syntrophobacteraceae bacterium. GTDB lineage: Bacteria > Desulfobacterota > Syntrophobacteria > Syntrophobacterales > Syntrophobacteraceae > SbD1. The sequence goes on along the minus strand of JBEKXG010000079.1, from coordinate 13,900 downwards.
ATCCCCATCCCTCATAAATGGACGTTCTATTTCCTTATGGCGGTAGGGTTCTGGAATTTCACCGGGGCAGGTGTTTTTGGATTTCTGATCAATCTGCCTATCGTGAGTTATTTCGAGGTGGGAACGATACTCACGCCCAACCACGGCCATGCCGCGCTCATGGGGGCCTTCGGCATGGAGGCAATTGCTCTGATGGTTCTGGCTTTTCGTCAGGTATCGACTGATGCGCAATGGGCGCGCACCGAAAAATACGTGCGCCTGTCATTTTGGGGCTTGAATGCCGGTCTGGCGCTGATGCTCGCAGGCAGCCTTTTCCCCGGCGGCGTCTTGCAGTTACATGACGTATTGACCAGGGGATACTGGCATGCACGCGGACTCGATTATTTGAATCAAGAGTTCGTAAAGCTTCTCGAATGGGCTCGTTTGCCCGGTGACACGGTTTTTATCCTATTTGGTGTAATCCCACTGGTGGTCGCGGCGATTTTGACCTGCCTCGGTCAATGGAAGACAACACCGGCTCTTGAAATAGAGCCATCGAAGGGATAGGTGACATTATGTTTGTGGTCTTGATTTCTTTCCCACCCATAAGAGCAGGTAAAGAAGCGGGATTTCGCGATTGGTTTGCCTGGTCAAACGAAAAGTTTTCTGAGCATAAAGGCTTTATCAGAAGGAGGCTCCTGAAGTCGGTGGATGAGGGCAACTATGCGGCTATCGTTGAGTTTGAAAACAAAGATGCCTTCAACGCGATGCATGGCAGTCCTGACCACGATAAAGCCGGTGAACGTGTGAAGCCGCTATTTGACGGCAATCCAACGCCTCATTTCTACGAGGTGGTCGTCGGGTAAGCACGATCGAAGCAGATCACATCGTTTTGGCAGGATGATTTAAAAAGGTGTGCTAATGGGTATTCCCGGAAACCTGCTGACTACTGCGATGGCTGTCATGCCTCATCGGGATGTGGACCGGGCTTTAAGGACGGCCCTGTCCTTGGACGTCCCCTTCTGGCCCCAACTGCCACTTTTGAATTACTACGAAGACATGTACGTCCAGGCCTCGGAACGGTTTCCCGGAATCGTGCTGGATATGGGCAAGCGCACTATCCGCTTTTCCATTGAAAAATTCGGGGTCGAACTTGAAGAAGCTCTGTCTCATTTTGAAGAACCGGAATACTTTGACGTAAGTGAAACATATTCCGTTGTCTACCGCCGCTTTTTAGGACTGGACCTTTCCGCCCGGTCCGCAATCCGCGGGCAACTCGAAGGGCCTGTCAGCTTTGGTCTCAATGTGCTCGATCAGGATCAAAGGCCCATTCTGTTCAATGATACCGTCCGCTCGTTCATGCTCGATTTTCTGGCAAGGCGGATCAATGCCCAGTTGAACCGGCTGAAGGCTCTTAATCCAAACGCCTTCATGTTCGTGGATGAACCGGGGCTCCAGTACATCTTCAGCGCCCTTTCCGGATATGACGCCATGTCCGCGCGGCGCGATATGGAATACTTTTTCTCCGAGGTCGAGCGTCCCCGAGGTGTACATCTTTGCGGGAACCCGGACTGGGATCTTCTCCTGGGCCTTGATCTGGATGTTCTTTCGCTGGACGTCTACTCCAACGGCGAAATTTTCGTCTGCTACGCCGACCAGATTCGACGTTTTCTGGAGCGTGGCGGCCGTCTGGTCTGGGGAATGGTTCCTACCAACGTGGAACCATTCGAGAAAGAAAGCATCCAATCTCTTGAGACTCGGCTCCTGAGTTGTTGGCGGGCTTTGGAAAAGAAAGGAATCGACCTTGATTTCTTGATCTCTCGCAGCATGCTCTCCCCGGCAACGTGCTGCCTGGTGAACCCCGACGGCGTCTCAACGGTCGAAAAAGCCTTTGCCGCCGTGAAATCGCTCTCCGAAACGCTGCGGGAACGTTTCAGGCTGACCGGCTAAGGATTCCCCGAAGATTATTGTTTTATAGAAAGGAGATTCGATCAGTTTTTGATCACCTTCTTGACCGGAGCAAGGCCGGTGCAGCCGGCAATCACTTTGAGGTCCGAATCAAAATAATCGCGGTACTCAAATCCGTTGCCGTACGGACCCCGTGCAAAAAGGCAGTCGCCCGGGCCCAAGGTGGAAACGGCACCGGTCAAACGGCCCACCTTGCGAATGGTTGCGAAGAGCTTGCCGGCGTCGGAATGGAAACCTGCAAAAACTGGCCGGGCTTCAGCGGTTTGTTCCAGGCCAGGGCATAAGTATAATCGACGGCGGTTTCCGGTATGACATCCAGTATTTCTATTTTCTGCATCAGATAGAGGTTTTTCCCGCAAACAGGCAGAAGGGCTGCTTCACGCACGGCACAAAAAGTGGGTGGCGTGTCTGCTGTAAAACAGCTAAGATTGTCTTTAGAGAACTGGACAGTGCGGTTCATAGCGACGTGCGCGCGGTGCGGCTGCTTTTGTGACTGGCGTGACTGAACCGTGCGAACCGGGTAGGACCGGACGAAGCGCTGGATCATCGACAACGTCAAATGTTTTACAAAAAGCGCCAGACGAATCAGGAGCGACAATGTGTTTTCCGGGCTGTTTCCAAAGTCGAAGGTTCAAAAAGACTTGTCTATTCTTTACCCTTTTTGCAACAATCCTCGTTTGCGGCAGTTTCGAAACGCTTGCGCACTCTGGTGGCAGAAAACTCCATTACAACCAGGTTATCATAGATTCTCTCGACCGGGAAATTGCCCAATGCAGCGGCGAACGCTATCTGGCGGTATTGCGCGGGCTTCGCTGGTGTGTAGCGTTTTGCGATAATGATTCAAAGTTCGACTTCACCTTCAGCAACTACATGATGATGCTGGAGGAGTTGACGCTCTATCGCCCCTACCCGGCGCTGGAAGGCATTGTTCATACTCTTATTGTAAGGGAGTTCGAACGCGCCCGGCCTCGATTCTCCCAAATCTTCTCCCCCGATGCAGACGGGTATGACTACTTTATCTACATCCTCCCGATCGCATATCGTCACCAAGTGCCCATCAAACCACTTAAAGAATTTGCCTCTCACTTTTTTGCCGCAGTCACCCCGATTGACCGGTTGCATGAATTTCGACAGGCTGCAAAAAAGCGCGACTATAGACGCCTGACCGGTCTATTGGTCTGGGCAACGTGTTTGAACATGGCTTACCGCTGTCAAGCCGACATGGACTTCACTCTGCCACCCGACAACTACTGGACCATTATGACCGAATGCGCGTCCATCCCGTTCGCAGCTCGTTTCAACGAGGACGCCTACCGCTCTCAGAACTACTATGCCACACACGTGCTGCTCGCGTTGAATCATTACTCGCAGCGCCCCCTGATCGCTTCCGTCACGGCCGACAAGGTCTTTCTCTATCTCGTCGGCAACTACAATACTGTTCGCTATCGTGTCGGCGATCTCGACCTGCTGTGTGAATACCTCTATAGTTTTCGACAGTTTCGACTTGAGGGAGTTCAGTTCGTCTCGGAAGGAGAACAATACGTTCTGTCCCAACAGCGGGAGGATGGTTCCTGGGGTACGGCGGAAGATTTCAGCGGTGATCCCTACGACCAGTTCCATCCGACGTGGACGGCCATTACTCTGTTGATTCTGGGGACCGGCTGACTGGTTGAATCGAAAATGTCTCAGCAGATGCACGCTCCAGATCACGGTGTTGAGCGGCCACTTGGTTCCGGCATTCTCGCTCCCGCACCTCGTGCATTTGACCGGCATCGGAAGTAACTCGGGGTAAGGTTACAGTAACTTGCATGGATGGCCGGAATTTGAACTTGCGGAATATCTGAGAGCTGACGGGGCATCAGTTTACGTGTGTCAGGTTACCGTAACATACCCTAAGTTACTTACGATCCGGCCGGATTCCCGGTAATATCTCCACTGAGACGATCGAGATCCATAGCACAACTATAAACAATCCCATCGGAAGGAAGGCCAATGGCCGGTGTCGCGGTGGATGAAAGCAAGGGTGGATACGCCTTTTTTGTGGAGCGGTTTCCGGAAAAAAAGGAGGCCCTGAGGCGGCTGTTCGAGTCCAGCCAATCGTTCCAGTCTCTGTGCGAAGAATATGAAGCCTGTCTGCATGCGCTGAAGTACTGGCGAGAATCGAGTTTACCCGAGGCACCCGATTTTCGAAACGAGTTCTCTACCCTGCTCAGCGAACTGGAGGAGGAGACACTGGAACACCTGAACAGGGAAATACCCGATTGCTAAGCGACAGGTGAGGCGCCGGATGAAAAATGAGAGGACGATTCGCAGGACTTCTACATCCAGAAAGACTTCCCGGGTATGGACAAGGAAGCGAACTGGATGCTCGCCTCGAAGGGCGACTTAATCCTGATGAATGATTTTCAGTCTCCAAGCGAGGGGGAACAAACATGTTTCGAGATTTGCGAGGCGTTGTTTTATGCACGGTCATGGTTCTGGCACTGTGTGGGAGTGTTTTTGCATCTCCTGTATTTTCGGAGGAATTTCAAAGAGTCCCGGTGGTCCTGCAGGCTTCGGATGTACTCCCCGGGGAATTGATCCGGGGCACTAATTATGCCGTAAGAACAACGGTTATCAGTGATGGTTTTATAAACACTTATGATCTTGATACCACTTACGGGCCGCTTAAGGTGGAAAGCACGGCATTGCTGTTGAAGCGGATTGGCGAGCTCAAGGCACTCGCTCAGATCGATCAGTTAAAGAAAACGGACGTTTACATGAATGCTTTTCGGCAGGTGGCAGGAGGCCCTATAAAAACTGCTGAAGGGCTGGTACAGGATCCGTCCGGGACGGTTTCGAACATAACGAGCGGGATCGGGCGGCTCTTCAGCAATGTCGGCAGTGCAGTGACTTCCGACAGCGCCTACAAGGGAAATCTCCTGGACTCCGCCAGCGGGCAGGCATCGTACAAACGGCAATATGCCGCCCAGTTCGGGGTCGATCCTTACACGAGCTATGAGCCCCTGCAAAAAGCACTCAATGACCTCGCCTGGGCAGCCGCCGCCGGAGGGTTGACGGTGAAGGCCGCTTTTATAGCAATTCCAGGTGGAGCAGGCCTCGCCGTCGGGGTTGCGGGAAGTTCCGACACCCTGACAGGCCTCCTTAGCGACAAAACTCCCGCCGAGCTTGCAAGTATAAACCAGAGCAGTCTTGCCGGCATGGGGGTTTCGGATGCCTCGATCCAGGCTTTTATGCATAACACCAATTTCGATCCTTACGAACAGACGCTGCTGGTAAGCGCACTGGGGAGCATGACGGGCGTAAAGGATCGCGCAATATACATCGATAAGGCTGCTGCTGCATTTGAAGAGCCCGTGGCTGTGTTCTTGCGCACGCGTGCTCAACTCACAAATCTTTACAACGATAAGACTCACTCTGTACAGCGTTTTGTGAACGCCAATGGTGTCCCGGTGATCCTGACGAACAAAGGGAAGATTATCGCGATATTCCCTCTCGATTACATCGCGTGGACTCCAAATTTTGCGCGAAAAGCGGAGGCAGTTGGTACGGCCATAAAGCAAATGCGCGGGATTTCAGGAAAAGAATTCTGGGTCACAGGGACGGTTAACCCGATTGCAAGAAAAGCATTGGAAGCCAAGGGGTGGAAGGTGGAAGAGCGGGCCCGCGAAAAGCTTGCCGGCAGATAGAAAGGTTCATGAACGGCTTGTCGTGGGGCCTGATCCCAACCCACTGCAGAGAGATCGAGAAAGTTCTCCACTGATAGTCCAAGGTCGATCGCAATAGGAGCCTTTCGACCGAAGTTTCCGGGAATAAGATTTAACAGCTCCTTACAGGCGGGGGACATGGATATCAGCTTTCGTCGGGAAAGCAATAACACGCTTGTTATAAGCCTTGGCGGCCGCTGGAGTATTAACGATGGTCTGCCTTCAGTTGAGAAACTACGTAAACAGATTGAATCAGCCCCACCCCTCGAGCTGGTCGCATTCGACGGGCGGGAGCTTGGCGACTGGGACAGCAGTTTGTTGACTTTCCTGATCAAAGTGACTGGTTTCTGCAGAGATAAATCCATCACCATTTCCAAGGAGGGGATCCCGGAGGGGGTCTCCAGGTTGCTTGATCTGTCCTCGGCTGTTCCGGAGAAAAAAGACGCCCGCAAAGTGAGCGGCCGTGAGCCGTTCCTGTCCAGGGTGGGGGAAGCTACCCTGAGCGCGGGCAAATCTGCGGGTGAAATGCTTGCCTTTATTGGCGAGGCCTGCGTCGCGCTTTTGAAACTAATACGGGGTAAAGCACGCTTCCGGCGCTCGGACCTCATGCTGCTGATCCAGGAATGCGGCGCCCAGGCATTGCCCATCGTGTCGCTTATCAGTGTTCTGGTGGGCTTGATTCTCGCCTTTGTCGGGGCCGTCCAGCTAAAAATGTTCGGGGCCCAGATCTACGTGGCGGACCTTGTTGGAATAGGAATGGCTCGCGAGATGGGCGCAATGATGACCGCGATAGTGATGGCTGGGCGCACGGGCGCAGCTTTCGCGGCACAGCTTGGCACCATGGAGGTGAACGAGGAAATCGACGCGCTGAAAACGCTCGGTATTTCACCCATGGAGTTTCTCGTGCTGCCCCGTATGCTGGCTCTGATCTTCATGCTGCCGCTTCTGTGCCTTTATGCCGACTTAATGGGAATGCTTGGAGGCGGAATAATCGGCGTCGGTCTGCTCGATATTTCTCCCATGCAATATTATAACGAAACCATAGCGGCCCTGAACCTCACGCAATTTGTCGCCGGCCTGATCAAAGCCGGGGTTTTCGGCGTTCTCGTGGCGCTTTCGGGATGTCTGCGAGGGATGCAGTGCGGGCGAAGCGCATCGGCAGTGGGCGAGGCGGCGACTTCAGCGGTTGTGACAGCCATTGTATCCATCATAGTTTCAGATTCCATACTAACCGTAATCTACGACAGGATAGGCATGTAAACGCCTTATGAAGAATCAGGTTTCTCAAAAAGAGGCATGCATCAGGGTCGATAACCTCACGATGGCGTACGGAAGCTTCGTGATTCAGCGAAATCTCAGCTTTACCGTAAATCGCGGAGATATCTTCATTGTCATGGGAGGGAGCGGGTGCGGCAAGAGCACTCTTCTAAGACACCTGATTGGGCTGCATGAACCGGCGAATGGACGGGTCTTCTACGGCGGCACCAGCTTCTGGGAGTCTGATCTCGCCGGGCGAAAAAACATAATGAGGCGTTTTGGAATACTCTACCAGAGCGGGGCGTTGTGGAGTTCCATGACCCTGGCTGAAAATGTGGCTCTTCCCCTGGGGGAATACACCAGCCTGAGTCCAGCCGAGATAAAGGAACTGGTCTCGCTCAAGCTCTCGCTTGTCGGCCTGGCGGGTTTTGAAGAATTTTACCCCTCCGAGATCAGCGGCGGGATGCGGAAACGTGCCGGACTTGCCCGTGCAATGGCCCTCGATCCCGATATCCTGTTTTTCGATGAACCCTCGGCTGGGTTGGACCCTATAAGCGCGCGGCGCATGGACGAGCTGATACTCGAGCTTCGAGACAGCCTCGGTGCCACGGTGGTGGTAGTCACACATGAATTGGCGAGCATCTTCGCAATCGGGAACAACTCGGTGTTCCTCGATGCGGAAACCAGGACAATGATAGCAGTGGGAGATCCCAATAGACTCCTTCAGGAAAGCACTGACCCCACGATTCGAAGCTTTCTGACTCGGGGCGAATCCTGAAATGAGCGGTTTTTCAGTGATCCGGTTGGCTCGGTGCGGCAATTGAGATAACTCCAACTTCAGGACAGGCTCTAAGAAAATGAGCAAACAAGCGAATACCAAATTGATCGGTGGGTTTGTTGTGGGGGCAATAGTGCTGGTTGTGGCTGGAGTCCTGCTTTTCGGGTCCGGAAAGTTGTTCAGCAAACAGAGAAAGTTCGTTCTCTTTTTCACAGACTCGGTTAAGGGCCTCAGCATCGGTGCGCCGGTGGACTTCAAAGGGGTGAAGGTTGGCTCGGTAACCGACGTCAGGATTGTCCTGGATAGAAAGGACCTGTCCCTTGGGATTCCGGTTTTTATTGAATTCGACCCGAGGAAAATCAGCGTTTCCGGTACTATGAGCGAAATGGTGAAGGTGATTGAAGAAAGATTAAAGGGGCAAAACAAGTTCCTGGGACTACTGGTAAGCCAGGGCCTGAAGGCGCAGCTTGAGATGCAGAGTATTGTCACCGGGCAGCTCGGTATTCACCTCGATTTCTTTCCGGACGAACCTGTAAGGCTTGTCGGCAAAGAACCCGAATACCCGGAAATTCCCACAGTCGAATCGAGCCTTTCGGAGCTAATGAAAACCGTGGCAAATCTGCCGATAACAGAGATTGCCAATAAGATTTCCAAAGCCCTGGACGGAATTGACAATCTTGTAAATTCGCCGGATATCAAAGAGGCGCTCGCCTCTCTTCATCCGACCATAAATGCCGCTCACACACTCCTGCAGAATTTGGACAGCCAGGTAAAGCCCCTGGCAACAGGTGCTGATATCACCCTTAGTGAGGCTAAGAAGATGTTCGCGAATGCCTCAAAGTTAGCGGCGGAGCTGGATGTCCGTGTTCCCCGGATTACTGCCGGACTGGAAGACACCTTGAAAACTGCTGGTGTAACGATGCGAGGGGCAAATAAGGCCATTGACGGAATGACCGGAGATAACTCTCCCGTGCGCCGGGAACTGATAAGAACACTGAACGAGTTTGCATCTGCCGCGCGCTCTATCCGCGTTCTGGCCGATTACATCGAGAATAACCCGCAAGCCTTCATAATGGGCAAAGGCAAAGGCAAATAGCAGTGCAAAAAGCATATTGGGTTCTTCGATACTTGGAAGGAAGGGAAAAAAATGATTGAAGCTCCGGTCTCCAGGCTTTTGGCAATCTTTATCGTCCTGATGGTGCTGGGCGGGTGCGCCGGCTCGAAACCCGCAAATTATTATATTCTGCGTTCTCTTCAAAACCCGGGTCCGGAAGTCGGGGGCGCCGGCACGGAAAATGATCCGGCCATCGGAGTAGGTCCCGTCAAAATCTCTCAGTACCTGGACCGGCCGGAAATGGCCTCGAGGACCACCCAAAACGGTCTCCAGTTTGCCGAGTTTGACAAGTGGGCTGAGCCTCTGGAAAAAAACGTCACACGCGTTCTTGCCGATAACCTCTCGATCCTGGTCCCGTCAGAACACGTCTGTACCTACCCGTGGCCGAGCAGTATGCCGGTTCAATACCAGGTAACGCTGGAGATCATACATCTGGAGAAGATGGCGGATAACAAAATATTACTGGACACAAGCTGGAACATTTTAGGAAATGGCGGGGAGAAATTGCTCGTGATGAAGCGGTCAAGACTGATCATGCCGGTCGAATCTGCCGGGTTTGAAGGAATGGCCTCTGCTGAGAGCCGCGCTGTCGAGGCCCTGAGCCGCGAGATCGCGGCCGCAGTCAAATCTTTGCCCCGCGACCCGAACCTATAAAATCAGCAAGGAGGTGAAGCGTCTGAAGGAGGTCAAAAAAGGAGAACAAGGCTTAACTACAACAATCTTAGTGTCCAAAAAAAGAAGGAGGATGTGAAATGAGAGGTTTAAAAGTCGCAAAGATGTTGTGCGTTGTTATCGTGGGCCTTTTTCTGGTGTCAGGCGGCCTTGCCGTTGCTCAGAGCCAGGAAAACCTGGGACTGCCCTGGGATGCACTTATCCAACTCTCATCAGGTTCCGTCGGGGCAGGTATCGGTATCAACTGGGGAAGCGGCACACTCACCCAGGCCGGCAAAGAATATCCACTTAAGGTCGAAGGCCTGACTGTCGGGACTGTTGGTATCGCCAAAGCAACTGCCTTGGGCAAGGTTTACAATTTGAAAAACCTTTCCGACATCAATGGAACATATTTCGCGGTCGGTACAGGTGTCACGGTTGGCGGCGGTGGATCCGCAATCACAATGAAGAACTCCAACGGGGTCATCATCGATGCCATTACTACCACTGAAGGAGTCAGTTTCACATTTGGAACATCTGGTGTAACGATCACCCTCCAGAAGTAAGTTATTGTTCGCACATCGAAACGTAAAGGGTTGCCTGCATCGGCGTGTTGACGCCGCTCCATAAGCGTAGAGAAGGTTGTGGTCGTTTTGTGGAGCAGGAAATCCGCGATCTTATTACACCCGGCATGCCCCTGTGGACGACGATAGGGGCATGTCGGTTATTCCGTTAGACTTTGGACAAGATAATGCATCGACAATTCAGAACTCAGATCTCAGGCTTTCAGAAAGGCCCAACCGTGAATTCTTAACGGTCTCCATACCGGTCGTTTTTATAATCTCGCTGAACCTGACCACCGGATATTCGATCGCCATCTCCATGACCAGGATTACACGTCGATACAGGTTGGAGCGGAGATGTCGGTCCAGATCGGCTCGGGTTTTCCACCATTCCTCAAACAGGAGAACACCCGGGTCCAGCAAATCCTGGTAAATGTCACATACGAGACAACCGGGGCTGACCCGCGTCTGCTCAATCATTCCACATAAAATTTCACGAGCTTCCGCAAGCTTATTGGACGCAAACTTCATTCGGAGGCTCGCATGAATCATTTCTTTCCCCCAGTAACAACTTGAGTGAGAATTGTTGGTTAAGGACATTTACGAAAGATCGAACCCGAATGAAGGAGAGCGAAATCCATGCCAAAGAAAGGAAATGGAAGAAACCTTGTAAGCCTTTGGAATGTAGTTGGTTTTGCTTCGAGAGGTGTGCCCGACCCACGATGACTGGTCATGGAGCAAGACGGAATTTTGGGAAGAATCCCAATCTGTTGGGACTATGACCCAGGTCTACGGATTCCGAGATTCTTCATCCGTGCTTCCAGAGTGGTGGGCTTGAGCCCCAGGATCTCGGCTGCTCCTCCCCGGCCTGATACACGCCAGCCTCTCTCCTCCAGTACGCGCAGGATGCGACGCCTCTGGACATCCTGGAGATTCTCCGCTTCCTCGGGTATGTCCTCCAGGGCAAGTGTGGGGGGACGCACTTCCAGGACCGTGCCACGGCTTACGATCATGGCGTGTTCGACGACATTCCTGAGTTCTCGTGCATTGCCGGGCCAGGAATAGTGCAGCAGGGCTTCCATGCTCTGATTTGGAATGCTGTTGATGTGCCTGCCCATGCGTTTCTCGAATTGGCGGATGAAAGCCCAGATCAGGAGCGGGATATCCTCCCGGCGTTTGCGCAGAGGCGGGATGGGAATGGGGAAGACGTTCAATCGATAATAGAGGTCTTTGCGGAACTTGCCCGTCCGAACCATATGATCCAGGTTTCGGTTGGTCGCTGCAATGATACGAACGTTGACCTGACGGGACTTTGTGGAGCCCAGGCGCTCGAAGCGGCCTTCCTCCAGAACCCGAAGCAGTTTAGCCTGGACCTCCAGCGGTAGATCGCCGATCTCATCAAGGAAGAGGGTTGACCTGTCGGCGATCTCGAATCTGCCCATCATTCGTGACATGGCCCCGGTGAAAGCACCTCTCTCCCGTCCGAACAGTTCTGACTCGATCAGGGTAGGAGGCAAGGATGCGCAGTTGATCGTCACTAGCGCAAGTGCCTTTCGGGTGCTGAGTGCGTGTATGGCACGGGCCATCACTTCTTTCCCGGTGCCGGTCTCTCCGGTGATAAGCACGGTGGAGTCCGTTGGGGCCACCTGCTCGACCCGGACCATTACCTGCTGCATGGCGGGGCTCGTGGCGATGATCTCCGCATGCGGTGACAGGAGTTTCACTTCCTCCCGCAGGGAGATGTTCTCCTGCTCCAGTTGCTTCTTGAGCTTTTCGATCTCTCGGAGCCTGCTCTGCAGTTGCTCCTCCATACGCTTGCGGTCGGTGATGTCATCGGCTATCCCGACAGTGCGAATAACTTCACCGTCCTGCAGGATCGGAAATGAGCGGGAATAGATCCAGCGGACACTCCCGTCAGGCCGAATGATTCTATATTGGACGCTTCTAACCTCTTCCTCATGTTTTTCAGAGTGTATCCTCAGGACACGCTCCTTGTCCTCATCGTGCACAATGTCGAGGAATGAGCCGGGGTTCTTGAGCAGACCTTCTCTGCTTAGGCCAAAGATCTCCTCATAACCGGGACTGATATAGGTCAGCCTTTCGTGTTCCCGAATCCAAAAAACCTCGCGAATGTTCTCGGCCAATTGGCGGAATCTTTCCTCGCTCTCCCGTAGTTCTGCCTCTGCGCGATTTCTCTCCGTCACATCACGGTCCATACCTCGATAGCCCACGAAAACACCCTCTGGACTGAATATCGGGACTCCGCTGGTCTCCAGTATCACAAGCTGTCCGTTCCGGTGCAGATTAGTATTTATCAGGCTGGAAAATGGGCTTCGATTTGCGGCAATCTCCGCAAAAATCGCTCCAACCCTCTTTGCCTCTTCCGCAGGCATTAATTGGAAGGGGGTACGCCCTATTATCTCCTCCGGTTCGTAGCCCAGAATTTTTTTTGCCTTTGGGTCGGCATAGGTGTATTTGGCATCTGCATCGACTTCCCATACCCAATCGGAGGATGTTTCCACCAGGGCACGGTAGCGCTCCTCACTTTTCCGCAGATCTTCTTCAACCAGTTTGCGTTCGGTGATGTCGCTCATATTTGTCCTGCACAGTCCGGCGCCATCCTCCCCTTCCATGTATATGCTCTCAAGCCGTGCATAGAATTGCTCGCCATCTTTCGGAGACAGTCTTACTTCAGCAATCCGCCGTTCTCGCTTATTAAAAATCGCGTTGAGGTGAGAGAAAAATTCTTGTTTATCCGGCTGCAAAACGAAATATTGAAAGCGCTTGTCAAGCAAACGCCCTCTTTCAATACCAAGCTGCCGAGCGGCAGTCAGATTGAGATCAAAGATTTCGCCATTTTTGTTCAGGGTAAGGTAGCCGACAGGAGCAAAATCGTAGAGGCCGGCATGTCGTGAGCGGGAAATTTCGAGGTCGTTTTGCGCCCGCCGGAGTTCTTCGTTTTGCATTTCGAGTTCGATCTGATGGACCCGCAGTTCATGAATAAGGGAGTTTGCCTCTTCCAAACACATAATATCCGGTCTGTCGGGCTCGGATTTCAGGCATTCCTCGGCTCGCTTTCTAAGGTCCTCGGGACCTTTCGGACTTCTGCTGTCTTTCATTGTCAAATCTCCAGGCAAGAAAAGTAAAACCGTCGGCCCTCATCAAGGGGCTATCTATATTCAGTGCCTTGGATTTTTCAGCTTGGCGGAGGACTGCCGCGTCTGCCCGAACTGGAGGCAGGAAAGGCCGAGACAACTTGACATTTCAGGTTCCGCTAAAAGAACGATTTCACTTTGTATCGATATCACATTTACTATGGTGGGGCATGGAAATCAATGCCATCCACACCGGATATGCACCCTGCCGGATCAAGTCGAATCAGATTGACTCGGCAATGAACGCCGGTCTTGCCTTGTGGAGCAGGGAGATGTATCCGCTCAGGCTTCAAGGCCCGCTTTTCGCAATCCATCGAAAAGGAGCTGGACCACTTGGGGGTCTTTGACGAGAAAGCCGATCAACTTTCGGCCGCAGGCGGGGAAATCCACCTTTACCGCAAGCAGTTCATCAACTGCAACCTTGGCCTCACGTTCTCTTTCAAGCTGTCCCAAGGCCGCAGCCCGCATCAGAGAATCCCAAAACAGATGAGGCGCGTTGAGCTTTTCGGCTTCATGATATGCCTCCCCGAACTGACCCTGACGGTAATGATTCAGACATGGAGCCAAATGAAACCAGCGCGGATGAAACGGGTTCAATTTCATTCCCTTTTCCAGCAAAAGAAGACCCCGCTCCCACTCACCATAGAGCGCCATTGCCCAGCCGACAAAAGCGACAACTTCAGGCGAGTTGGGGTTGAGCAAAAGGGATTGTTCTGCCTCCCGAAAAA
>JBEKXG010000078.1:0-11730 GCA_049512295.1 Syntrophobacteraceae bacterium | reverse complement strand
AGCAAAAACCTTGGGAAAGCAGCATCCGGCAGGGCCTTGACGACCTCCTCGAGTTCCCCTTGCGCCAGGGTCAGTTCATTTCGGGCGATGAGCATCTGGGCATGGATTATCCGGCCCTCAAAATCCGATGGGTTCTTCTGAAGAGCTATCTTCAGATATTTTTCGCATTCGTCGAAGTTTTGGTTTTCGAGCGCAATCCTGGCCATCCGTAGTAGAGCCGGCACGAAATCGGGGGAGTTTTGGAGAATCTTTTCCAGGACCCCTCTGGCCTTGTCGGAATTCTTCCTGAAAATATAGAAATCCGCCAGCTTCAAACGCGCGGGGGCGACTTCCGGGACCAGCTCAGCGGCGGCTGTGTATTCCTGCTCCGCCTGCGCAAAGTCTTTCTTGGCGACGGCCAGATCGCCCAAGGCGACGTGGGCTTCAGGGAAGTTGGCTCCCGAAAGGGCCTCGAAAAAATAGTTCTCAGCGGCCGAAAGGTCCCCCTTCCTGGCATACAGCCTGCCAAGGGCCATCTTGACCTGGGGCACCTCCGACGGATCGGGCTGCAGGGCTTTCAGTTGTGAAACCGCTTCCTCGATTTCCTCCGGCTTTGCAGCAAGCTCGGAGGAAAGCATCAGCGCACCCAGGTGCTGAGGGTCCTTTTCAAGGATGAAGGCCAGCTCCTGGCGGCTCTCAGCCGTCTTGCGGACCAGAGCGAAGCACCGGGCCATTTTGAGCCTGGTATCAAGGTCCTCGGGATCGATGTCCCTGGCTTTTTGGAGATTGGACAGGCATTGGTTGATGTCTCCGACTTCAAAAAAGACTTCGGAGAGTTTCCTGTAGACGTTTTTGTCGTTTGCATCCACCCGCAGGGCGTTGCTGTAGGAGATGACGGCTTCTTTGTACTGTTTCATGGCGAAAAACTTGTCGCCGCTTTCAAGGTACCTTGCTTTTTTCACCTGCGGCGAGGCGCCGCATGCCGCCAAAGCGATCAACAGTGAAAGGACAATTAAATTGAACCGAAGAAAAGCTGTCATATGTACCTCGCTGTTTCGTTATTTTAGGTTACGCTTATTTCTTTTTCGTCCTTTTTTCCAACCTGCTCATCACCAGAACGACGATCGAGAGCAAGGCAAAAGCCAGGATAAAAACCGGGACACCTCCAGTCCGGTGCACGGGGCCGGACATGATCCTTGAGTCCACGTAGATACCGCCCAGGGTCAGGCCGACAATTCTCACCCCGTTTTTGAAGATGGCGATCAACACTGCAAAAATGACCAGGAGAACTCGATTCAGGCTCGACCGCAAAAAGAAATGACCGCTCAAAAGGCTCAGGATAACGAGCGCCGTGCTGGAACGTATCCCGCTGCACTGCCTGGCCACTTCGACGGTCATTTCCGGAAACTGGAAAAAGAATCCACGCTCGAGCGGGAAGAACCCCAGTGTATTGAAAATCAGACTCGCCGAGTTAAACGATGCCGCCTGGAGGAAGGTGACGATCTTGTCATGCAGCAAATCCGGAAATGGAATCGTAAAAAGGAGCAGAGCCAGAGGGAAAATCGCCTTCACGAAAGAACGCGTGCCGAAGCACAGTATGAAGGTCCCTGTGAGAAAGAGCCAGAAGGAAAACGTCATGGCGCACAGGTAGTCATTGGGCCCGAGCAGTGCTGCGTTCTTGAGCCCGGCCACGCCCGCAGCCAGGCTCAAAATCAAAACCGGCGCTCCATAGCCGAAAGACCAGGCCGGATCGTCGAAGATCTTCTTTCGGCCGCTTGCCAGGAAATAGCAGCTCGTAGCGAATATAAGAGGGATGTAGGAGTAGAGCTCGGAGTACAGCGACATTCCGATGAGTTTTTTGAGGGGTAAGGCGAATGCACAAATGCCGAGGAAAAGGGAAGCAAAGTAGTACGCGAATCGCCTGGCGCGACCGTTGGCATGGTCCTTGATTCTGGAAACAACGGAGATGGCATCTGCCGGCGTCATACCTTTATCCTCCTGCATCGACGGGACTTCCTTTTTAGCTTACCCCAACAAGTTGAGTAGGTACTCACCATATCCGTTCTTCATCAAAGGCTCGGCGAGCCTTCTCAACAGAGCGTCATCAATATAGCCCATGCGGTAGGCTATTTCTTCGACACAGGCGATCTTGAGGCCCTGCCGCTTTTCGATCGTCTCCACGAAGGTGCATGCCTCCAGCAGGGACTCGTGCGTACCGGTATCGAGCCACGCAAATCCCCTGCCAAGCAGTTCCACCCGGAGCTCGTCCATTTTCAGGTAAGCGTTCATGACGTCCGTTATTTCCAGCTCTCCGCGCGCCGAAGGCTTAAGGCCCGAAGCCATTTCGACCACCCTGTTGTCGAAGAAATAGAGGCCGGGGACGGCGTAGCTGGACTTGGGCTTAGCCGGCTTCTCCTCAATGCCGAGCACTTTGCCCGATCCATCGAACTCGACTACCCCGTACCGTTGGGGGTCCCGCACGTAATACCCGAATACAAGCCCGCCGGATTCGAAGGCGGCGGCGCGCCGGACGATCTCCTTAAACCCGTGCCCGTAAAAGATATTGTCTCCGAGTATGAGACAAACCCTGCCCTCGCCGATGAATTCCCTGCCGAGGATGAACGCATGCGCAAGACCCGCCGGATAATCCTGCCGGATGTACGAAAAGCGCAGTCCCCATTGAGATCCGTCTTCAAGCAGCGCCTCGAACCTGGGCAGGTCCTCGGGGGTAGAGATGATCAGAATGTCCCGGATCCCGGCAAGCATCAGGACCGAGAGCGGATAGTAAATCATCGGCTTGTCGTAAACCGGAAGAAGCTGCTTGCTGACCACCTTGGTTATGGGATAGAGGCGCGTGCCCGATCCCCCGGCAAGAATCATCCCTTTGAGGCCGCCCTTGTGCTCTTTATTCTCCGTCATTTGGCTCCCTCTTCGTGGTGAGAAACCCTGCCGCCGGCGCCGTAGTGCTTAAAAATCCAGTCACGGTAAGCCCCGGTTTTTATCGAATCAACCCACTCGGGGTTATCCAGGTACCACTGAATCGTTTTCCTCAGGCCCGACTCGAAGGTCTCTTTCGCGCGCCAGCCCAACTGTTCGCTTATCCTGGAACAGTCGATGGCATAACGCCGGTCGTGCCCGGGGCGGTCCTTTACGAATGAAATCAGGCTGCGGTGCGGGACATGCCTGGACTCGGGAATCATTTCATCCAGAAGAGCGCACAGCGTACTTACGATTTCGAGGTTCGTTTTTTCGCAGCATCCGCCGATATTGTATGTCTCCCCCGGCTTGCCGTTTTCGAGCACCACGCGCAGCGCATCGCAGTGGTCATCGACGTAGAGCCAGTCACGCACGTTGAGCCCGTCACCGTATATCGGCAGGGGCTTTCCTTCGATCGCATTCAGGACCATGAGCGGCGCCAGCTTTTCGGGAAACTGCCGCGGTCCGTAATTGTTCGAACAATTCGTAATGAGCGTGGGGACCCCAAAGGTGTGGAAATATGCCCTTACCAGGTGGTCGCTTGCTGCCTTGCTCGCAGAATAGGGGCTGTTGGGAGCGTAGGGGGTGTTTTCGGTAAATGCGGGGTCCCTCGGCCCCAGGGAGCCGTAGACTTCATCGGTCGAGACGTGAAGAAAGCGAAAATGTTCGCGGTGCTCCGGCGAAAGCCTTCTCCAGAACTCCCTTGCTTCCTCCAGGAGGTGATAGGTCCCGACAATATTGGTTTGAATGAAGCTCTCCGGGCCGTCAATCGACCTGTCTACGTGGGATTCGGCGGCAAAATTTACGACGGCATGCGGGTGGTATCCTTCGAGGAGTTTTCGCACGAGTTCCCGGTCGCGTATGTCTCCTTGTATGAAGATGTGATCGGGGTCACCCTCGAGTTGTTCCAGATTCAAAAGGTTCCCGGCGTAAGTGAGGATATCGAGGTTGACAACCCGCTTGTTGCGCAGCCTTTCACGGAGTACGAAATTACTTCCAATGAATCCGGCGCCGCCTGTAACGAGAATTGTTCTACTCATATGTTTTTTCGCCGTAGTTCACCTGCAAAGACGAGTACGGGTTCACCGCAGAGGCGCAGAGAACACGGAAAGCGCTCCGGGGTCCGCAGCAGGTTAAAGATAACCAATCCAGTGTTTCCAAATGAATAGAGTTTCCTGTAAATACAGGCCAAATTCAATAGAGCAGCGAACGGTGAACTAAAAAAATTGCCTTTCATGCTTCCCGCCTCCTGCTTTCCGCCTCACGCATCACGCAATATTATACCACGGAGAGATTTTGCTCTGCCAAACGGCAACCAGAAGCGGCAACCGGAAACGGCAACGAGAAACGGCAACCAGAAACCACAAAAAGCAGCAAAGAAGGGCGTCAGGCGCCGGTTGCCGGAAGTCGGGAGAGTTGTTTCGCTGCGCCCGCGCCCCCGACTCGTGGTGAGTGAGCCTGCAAAGAGTATCGTATTCAGATGCCAAGCATCATCCACACCGGATCGTTATTTGCATTTTTCAGCAATGAACACGATCCAGGGACTTATATTGATCATGCTACTCAAGCCCAATGAGTTTTCAAGAAACTCACATACCGGAACTAACCTGGAATTACTGAATCTGGTGAACGGGAACCAGCAGAATCCTCTTTCTTGAATTATCTTGAAACCGGAGCGGTGTAATTTTTTCTTCCATCGAAGGTAGGAATGATCGTAATGACCGGTGCCCTTGTTCAGTTTTCTCAATACCTCCGCTCCATGGTAAAGCAGCCCGCGAAATGAAACCAGGTTAAAAACAACCCCAACAAGTATTCCGCCACCGGCAAGAACCCGGTATGATTCAGCCATAAACCAGTCACTGCTGATCACGGGCGGTACTTCCACGCATAAAAGGAGGTCCATCGATTCGGTTGGAACGGGCAGGCTGGTATCTGCCCTATTGACCAGGATAGAGCGAGCAGTTGGAATACGTTCTTTGCAGATATCCAGAGCATCTTTGTCAACGTCGATACACGTCAAATTCCAGCCCAAATCTGAAAGCAATTTGGACCACCGGCCGCCCTCACAACCAATATCTAACGCAAAGCCTGGCTTTTCAAACCTGCCGTGAGCTTCCAGGATCGCCTGTTTTTCAATATTGGTTATATAACTGCCCCATTTTGTTTCAGCCGCTATTTCCCAGAAAGTTGCGGACTGCTGCATAATTACATAATCTTTCATAAATTAGGAGATCCCGACTGATGATCCGATAACTTCATAAACATTTGAAAAGGACGAAATTGCATCCGATGAACCATTCGAATGCCGAGAGCAAATAAGTGACTACGACGCCAACTTTTCCGCAATTCGAGTAGTACTATAACCTCCCACCAAGCTAATAAGGGCAACTCTACCGCCGTAACTTTCAACAGCTTCACGGCCAACCACCTGTTCCAACTGATAATCCGATCCCTTCACCAGGATATCAGGTCTGAACGCCTCGATCAGCTTTATAGGCGTATCTTCATCGAAGAGCACAACGAGGTCGACACTGGAGAGTGCTTTCAAAAGCACCAAGCGATCGCTTTCGGGAAGGATCGGCCGCCGCGGGCCTTTGAGCCTTTTTACCGAAGCATCCGAATTCAGGCCGACAATCAACCTGTTGCCCAAAGCTTTTGCTTCTTCAAGAAGGTGGATATGCCCCGGATGGAGAAGGTCGAAACAACCGTTGGTGAAGACTATCTTCTCTCCATTGCTCCTCCAGGCTTGCACCCGCATTTGAGCTGATTCCATTGAACCGAATTTTCCAGGGTAGCGAATGCCGTTGCCGCATTCCTCCAGTCGCAGTGCATTTTGCAGTTCTGCTGCCGTAACAGGTTGGGTCCCCAGTTTGCCTACCACTATTCCGGCTGCAGCGTTGGCCACCCTGGCAGCTTCCGGAAAATTCAGGCCGACGGCGATGCAAGCAGCGAGAGTAGCTATAACCGTATCGCCCGCACCTGAAACATCATAGACTTCACGCGCGATAGTTGGAATAATGAGCGGCATTTCTTCAGGACCCAAAAGGCACATGCCCTTAGAGCCTCGCGTTACGAGAACCCACTCGGCATCGTATCGTTCTCGAATCTTTTCAGCCTCTTTGGCCAGCTCAAGTTCACCATGTACGGGCGCTTCTGCAACATATTCCAATTCAGAGGCATTTGGAGTAATGCAGGTTGCGTAACGATACCGCTCCCACTGCTTTCCTTTCGGATCGACAAACACCGGCACTCCATGTCTTCGGGCCAGGGAAATCACACATTGGCAAAAGTCAGGTGTCTGGAATATACCCTTGCCATAATCTGACAGGATCACCGCCTGAGAGCGAGGTACGTTCTTTTCAAATCGACTCAGGAGTTCAGCCCTCACAAAATCCTGGAGGATTTCAGGCTCTTCTTCGTCAAGCCTCAAGAGTTGCTGCTCCTTCGCGATTATGCGAGTTTTTGTTATTGTCGGCCGCCCTTTATCGATTACCAGCATTTCTCCAATGTCATTTTGAGCACAGAGGTCCCTCAGAATTTCACCTTCCCGGTCTTGACCGATTATACCGAGGAGAATAGCCCTGCATCCAAGTTTTGCAAGATTGTTGCCGACGTTTCCTGCGCCCCCCGGAACTTCGTACCGCTCTTTGATGCGCAAGACAGGGACCGGGGCTTCGGGAGAGATACGCCTGACTTCGCCCATCAGGTAGCGATCAAGCATTACATCCCCAAGAACGATGATCCTGCTGGTTTTGAAATCGGGCAAAGCCTTCGCTTGCATCGGACAGCTCCTCTTGCGAGATTTGAAACAGGGGGGCCGAACCGTTCCGCCCTTTATTTGCCATTCCACTGAACTGTTTAAAGGCTGGTCCGTTTGTTCTAATTAGGGGTAGCCGGGAATTATCCGAAAAGGATCTCATCGACCAGCGCGCACATTATATGTCCAATGGTGATATGGCACTCTTGAATTCGGGCGGTGATTCCGGAAGGAACATGGATAATGCTGTCACAACAGCTATCCATTTCCGTTCGGTCGGTGCCGACAAGGCCCAACGTGCGGACCCGATATTCATGAGCCCACTCAAGGGCCTTCAATACATTGGGGGATCTGCCGCTGGTGCTGATCCCCAGAGCAACATCGCCGGGCCGGGCCAGGGCCTGCAGTTGCTTCAGAAAAATGTCATTGAAATGAAAATCGTTGCTAACAGCAGTAAGTATTGATGTGTCGACCGTCAGGGCAATGGCCGGCAACGGGCGCCGTTCGATTTGAAAGCGATTTACAAATTCCGCAGCGATATGTTGCGCATCCGCGGCACTTCCCCCATTGCCAAAAAGAAACAAACGCCGTTCATTTTGGAAGGCGCTTGCCACCGTTTCTGCCATTTCCACGATGACTTTCGCACAGAGTTTCTGTGCTTCCCGTTTAACACTGATGCTTTCGCTGAAGATAGCATCAACCATAGCGAGATAGCCGTCCGGCGAGCTTGTCAGCATTTAGTAAACCCCCAGATTAGCATAAGCCGGTTTTGCCTCATGCAAGTGGTTCCTGAAAACAAATTGTCGAATCCCTTGGTAATGCGGAATAGTATCGCCGCCTTCCGCATAGCATCAGTTTTCCAGCCCACGGCTTTCCCGAAATGTCGCCAGACTATAGCGTGAAGAAACCAATCACGAACAAAGAACAGCTCCTTGAAATTGTGCTCTCTCATAGCTCTGGTCAGAGATTCTTTATTGAATCCGCCCCGGCTGTCTGCGTTCAGATCCTCCGGCGACCTGGGATATCTCCAATGAGAATAAAGCTGGGCAGGTCTCAACACGGTCCGTTTGAGCCAGTCCCACAACGGTGAATCTGCCTGGTCAAAAAAGCGGCAGAATCCGTTAGGCCTTAAGCACCGGTGAACCTCGGAAAAGAACGGCCCTGTATCTTCCAAATGATGGACGAAAGCCGAGCCGTAAATAATGTCAAACGAGCAGCTCGGGAATGGCAGGTGCATGGCATCGACAGCGTGGAATTCGATAGCACCCGTCCCCGGGCGGTTCAAATCTGAGCGACTGAACACGTCGCGGACGGACTTGACCGTCTCGAACGATAGATCCGTATAGACCACCAGGGCACCCAGATAAACAAAATACAACTCGCGGCACGAACCTCCGTTACCAATTAGAAGAATTCGCCTGCCGGCAATCTGACCAAGACTCTCCAGTAAGGTCCTCCACCACGGTGCGGAGTCGTCAAACCATGGCTCCCTGACGGAATCCAGATCCACTTCAGCCGGTATCATCCCGGCATGTCCCTTATCATAGTGGTCCCTTTCGGCATTCTGGATCCGACCTGAAAAGACAAAGTCAAAGCACCCGCCGTCAACCGGATAGACAACGGCAGCATCACTGTGCCGCCGCAAGTTTCCACTAAAATCCGGCAAGAGCGGCTCTTTTGTATACGGGTCAACAAAGTTTCCGGTAATCATTATTCGATTCGGCCCCCCTTCATCTCTGCAGAACACAAAAGGGTTTCTGATGAGCTATTTAATAATGCGAAGATTCTGTGGTGGTGGTAGGCCTTCAGGTTGAAATTCATAAGCTCCGAGGTCCGGCGCCGATCCATAAAGCACCGGGGTCCCGTCCGATTTCTTATAGAGCCAGATATGAGCACCATCCGCCCAAGTCATCGGCGAAGCAAGTGTGATGGTGCTGGTTGCGTAGTTGATCGAACCGATCTGTACAACATCGGTCACTGTGCCTATGGCAATCCAGTCCGGCTGGACGCTTGAAAGCGAGGATCCCCAAGTGCCATCCTGGAAATACATGGCATCGTTTACCACGAGACTGGTCGAACTGCTCCCGGCTCCCTTTGCCTGAGTGAGATAGGTGCCGCTGTCGATTGCGCCTGAACCGGCCTTGAGATTCAAATTCGGGAGTGTTGCTATACTGGCGATGACTGAATCGCTCACAGCCGGAGTACTTACAAATTTCGGGTCGCCGCTTGCAGTGCAATAGGGAGTACCCACAGAAGCGCAAAAGTTATTTGATACGGCAGTTATTGTAAATGGGCTACATGGATATCCGGCACAGTTGAAATCCTGTGTGGCTCCAGCATTGCTGGGATTATTCAGGTATAGCAGGTTGTTCACAAAGACATTGCTGGTTGATCCCCGTTCCGACCACAAAGTCGCCATTGGAAGAAGGTTGCTCGTGCCCGAAAACTGACCATTTTGGAAAAGTGTATTGTTATATACATAAATGTGGTCTGTAAGATTCCCACCCTTAAAGTAAATAGCTGGTCCATCGCTGCCGAACACAGCATTATACCTGAAGATGCTGTGCGTGGAGACAAAGCTGACGCCCTCTGCGCCGGAATTGTCCGGGTTCGCGCTCGCATACCCGATCCGGTTTCCTTCAATAAGATTGTAAGTGGGGTTGGTAGGTGTTGCCCGGTCACTGTCGATACTCATGTTACGGTGCCCGTACTTGCCGTTGCCGGGATAGGACCCGATTGGATCGGGATTGTTACAGGAGGTCGAAGGGTAGGCGCATGTGCTGCCGTTGCAACCGCCGCAGCAATAATAAGTCGTATCGCTGCACAGGTTGCTGCACTGGCCGTTGCATTTACCGGGGCTGGCATCGGAGCCGTTTGCCATGCATCCATGCGCGGGATAAGAGCGAAATCCCTCATTGTGGAGGATATTATTGCGGATCACATTCTTGTGGGTGAAGGTCTCTATGGTGGCGTGTCCGCTGTGATAGAATACATTGTTCTCAACCGTGTTGTTATCACTTAGCACATCGTAATACGCGCTGCCAATCTGCCAAATATTTTCGCCGTCCGAACAGGGAACGGTCGTGCTTACATCGTGCATCACATTGTCGTGGATCCAATTGCCAACAGATGGACACGCATAAGATGAGACACCCTGGCACATGCCTCCTATGTACCCCCACATATCATTAGTAACACCCCCGCTCTGATAAAAGACGCAATGAGCGATCTCATTGTAATTCGAGCCGTTTGAGACTGAGAATAGATAATAAGGCACAGTAGTATTGTGTACTGTTATACCGTTAATAACGATGTAGGAATTAGCGCTCAGATTTATAGGATAGTAGCTGCCGGAAAACGTCGGCGACGCGCCGGGGTATGCCTGAAAGGTTATTCTGTGATTTATGTCCGTCCCTGTATTGGAAGGCGATATGCCACCGGGGTATATTACAACCTGCCCGCCCGACTCAGTGCCATCCCTCAGATTTACTGTGTCTCCAGCGTGTGCGTTCGCATTAGCCGTTGATATAGAGCAAGCGGAAGTACCGCCCAGCGGGGCAGCGCTTTGACAATCAGCCCACGTTGCCGTACCGGTTGGAGACGCCCAATAGGTACCGGCATTGGCGCCGGTAACGCAGATAAGTACAAGCAATCCACTGAGGAAGACGATTAATCGTGTCATAATATGCACCCCATTTGGATATCATAAGGTTACGCGGTAGTAAACAATCCTGATTCGCCTGATGTCCCCGGCCAAGAAAAAGCCTCTCAGCTCCTTTGGCCAGGCAAATGGATTTTATATCTCCATCGCTGGAAAATTTCCTGGATCTTGTCCGGACCGACAGCACTCCGAAGAGTGTAAGCGCAATAGCATCCCAAAGCCAGGGTCATGGCCCCTCCTGCCGCTGTGCTCAAAATGCCCGGCAGGAAATAGACGGCTAAAAAGACAGTGGTGACCCCGGGAACGGTCAGTGCTGCCACACGTATGTTGGAAGCCGACCACGAAAATCCCGAAAGCCTTCTCACGACGGCAAATATCAGCAGCAAAGAGAATAGATTCACCCCGAAGAATGCCATACCGGTCCCCGGCAGTCCGAAATAATGCAACAGAACAAGGACCAACCCGATCTGGACAGCATTATAAGAGAACTCGGTGCAGAGAAAAATCTTACCTCTGCCTTGGGCGAGGAGTATGTACCCCAACGGCCAACTCGCGACCCGCAGGAATGCGCCAAGTACCTGCCAGCGCAGGATATCAATGGCGGGAGCAAAACTGGCTGCATAGAAGATCCGAATCACAAAGGGAGCAAAGGTGAGCGTTGCCAGAACGCCAGGAACGGCCAGCAGAAGGCTTATCTCGGCCTGCTCGTTCACCATCCTGTTGCATGCGGCATCATCGTTTGCCACAGCGGTCAACCGTGGATAGAAGTCGGCCCCCATTGCGCTCAAGATAAAACCGACATAAAGAGTGGCGATGGCGCTCGCGGCCTGGAAGAGCCCGGCAGCATCCAGGCCAAGCTGACGGACAATAACAACCCGTACAAAATACATAGCGCCGAGGCTCATCAGACCGGACGCCATGAAGGCCAAACCGAGCCGGAGCAAGCCCCTGGACTCGGCGGTGATCTCTTTCCAGGGGACTTTGATTTGAGGGATGGAGATCCTTCGGGCATAGTACCATGAGGTCAGGGTCCCCGCAGCGGCTGTTACAACCAGGAACGGAGCAATCCCGGGCTCTCCCCAGAAATAGACGAGAGGGATGCTGAAAAGCGTCCCCAGCAACGCTCCGAGAATATTTAACCGGGCGAGATCACCGATGTGTCTCAATCCCTGGATAAGAGCCGCCTGCCCGCCGGAGACTTCAGTGAAGAAAATGATCACGGAAAGAAGGGCAAGGGCATCAACATGGTCGGTATTGCCGAATGTTAACTGGCAGATTGGATAGCGGAAGAGAAGCAGCGCGAGCATCCCGATGATGCCCAGGAGAAAAGCCACCCGGCGCAGGGTTACAATGGTCC